>JALYXI010000024.1 GCA_030947245.1 Acidobacteriota bacterium | reverse complement strand
ATGTGAAGCTCTGCACCATCGGCGAAGGCACCAGCGAGATTCAGCGCCTCGTCATCGCGCGGCAGCTTCTGAAAGATTGACGGGAGCTGCTGCCTGTTTCCGCCTTCCGAACTGATCCGGCGCCGTGATCACAGGGCCCTTGGTAAAGCCGCTACCGCTGTCGAACGGGGTGACCCCGCAGTCCTGCCATTCCTGCGGGAATATCCCGGCGCCGGCTTGATTCTAGGCATTACCGGCCCTCCCGGCGCGGGCAAGAGCACGCTGGTCGATGCCCTTGCCAGGCACCTGCGCGGCCTTGGCAAAACCGTCGCCGTCATCGCCGTCGATCCTAGCAGCCGCGCAACCGGCGGCGCCCTCCTGGGGGACCGCATTCGCATGCAGCGGCACCACGCGGATTCCGGCATCTTCATCCGCTCGATGGCAACTCGCGGCGTGCCCGGCGGTATCGCGCAAACCACATCCCAAATGGCGCGCCTGTTCCGCGCCGCGGACTTCGACTACATCATCATTGAAACAGTCGGTGTTGGCCAGGATGAAATCGCAATCGCCAGTCTCGCCGATGTCACTGTTGTAGTGCTGGTGCCCGGCATGGGCGACGATGTACAGGCTATCAAGGCCGGCATTATGGAAGTAGCCGACGTGTTCGTCATCAATAAAGCGGATCACCCCGGCGCGGATCGCACGGAGAGAGAAATCCAGTCGATGTTGACCCTCGCCCATGGACCCAATCCGGAAATCGTCAGGACTGTTGCAACCGAAGGCGCGGGCATTGCCGAACTCATCGCCGCCGCGGCCCGCGTCCGTCCGCAACCAAAACAGGATCAACGCCGGTTTCGCATCGATCACCTGGGCATCGCCGTTCGTTCCCTGGCCGAAGCTTCACGCTTTTACGAACAACTCGGGCTTCACGTCAGCTCCCGCGAAACGGTGGCAGCCGAGCGCGTCCATGCCGCCATGTTGCCCGTAGGAGAATCCCGCATCGAATTGCTCGAGGCTTCGGATCAGGAGTCCACAATCGCAAAGTTCATCGGCAAGCGAGGTGAAGGCCTTCACCATGTCGCTCTGCGCGTTCCAGACCTCCTGGCCGCCGTCGAAGCGCTCCGGAATGCCGGCGCGCGCATCCTAAACGAGCCCAGGCGCGGTGCGGGCGGGCATCTCTACGTGTTCATCCACCCGGCCGGCACGGGTGGCGTACTATGGGAACTCATTCAGGAATAGGAGATTGTTCAACCGCAATATGCATCGGGCGGCCATCGGCATCATCGGAGGCAGCGGCCTTTACTCCATGCCCGGCTTCATAGCCGAGGAGGAAGTAGAGATCGCAACGCCATTCGGCAATCCCTCCGGACCTTACGTCACCGGAACGCTTGCAGGCAAGCCCGTTGCGTTCCTCGCCCGGCATGGAAAGGGCCACCGCCTTTCACCTTCCGAACTGAACTTCCGCGCCAACATCTTCGGCATGAAAATCCTGGGCGTGGAGCGCATTCTCTCCCTCAGCGCCGTCGGATCGCTGAAGGAAGAACACAAGCCTCTCGATTTCGTAATTCCCGATCAGTTCTTTGATCGCACTCGCGGCCGCATCTCAACCTTCTTTGGCGAAGGCCTGGTAGCTCACGTCAGCTTTGCCGATCCCGTCTGCCCGCAGCTCGCCCACCTTGCCGCGGCCGCTTGCCGGTCGGCAGGCGTCAGCGTGAAGCGCGGCGGGACTTATCTCTGCATGGAGGGCCCGGCGTTTTCCACTAAAGCCGAATCGAACGTGTACCGCTCCTGGGGCATGGATGTCATCGGCATGACCAACCTTCAGGAAGCCAAGCTCGCCCGCGAAGCCGAGATTTGCTATGTCACCATCGCCATGGTCACAGATTACGATTGCTGGCACGATGAACATGCATCCGTCACCGTATCGGACATTCTTGCCAATCTGCAGCGGAACGCCGCGAATGCCTGCCGCGTGATTGCCACAGCGGTGGAGCACATGCCGGAAGAGCGTACCTGCAAATGCGGCAGCGCGCTCGCGCATGCTCTTATCACCAATAAGAAACTGGTACCCGCCGAAACTCTCCGCAAGCTGGAGCCGATTGTCGCCAAGTACTTCGTGTAGCCGGCGCGCCCGGCTGCTGTTGCAACAGTGCGTCGCGGGCGGCCCTCCCGATCTCGATCTGGCGCGGTCACTTGCCCTGGACAACTGCTCCGCGGAACTGTTCAGCATCGTCGCCGAAGGCTTGGCGGACCGCTTCGAGCCGCGCTTATGCGATGTGTACGCGGACGTGTTTTCTGTGATTCTTGCTTCCGTCTCGCCCCATTATGAAGCGGCGGAGTTGCGGGATCGTTACGAACGCATCCGGCAGCCCCGCGCGTGCCGGTCCTCGCCGGAACGCGTTGCCGTGCTTTCGCGCGTCACTCTGGGCGCGGACATCGCGGTCACCAGCGTCCTCTTAGACGCAGCCAAACAACGCTTTCCCCACGCGCGCATCGTACTCGCAGGTAGCGCCAAAACGGCCGGACTCTTCGCCGCGGACCCGCGCATCGAACACCTCTCCGTTCGCTATCCACGCTCCGGAAGCTTTGGGGAGCGCCTTGACGTGACCCGCAAACTGGCGGAGACCATCAATGTTCCGGGCACTCTGGTTCTGGATCCCGATTCCCGCCTCACGCAACTCGGACTGATACCGGTCTGTGCGGAGGACCACTACTTCTTCTTCGAAAGCCGCGCCTATGGCGGCGAGACCGCCGAAACTCTCCCACAATTGGCCGCCCGCTGGTGCGAAGCCGTTCTCCAAACGCCCCGCGCTCGCCCGTTCCTCGCGCTGTCGCCGGAACCGCTTTCGGGTCCGCCGCCCCGCATCGCAGTCAGCTTCGGCGTAGGAGAAAATCCCGCTAAGCGGATCGCGGGCCCTTTTGAAGCCGGGTTGCTGAAGTATTTAGGAAGCCTCGGCGGAACTCTGATCATCGACCAGGGAGCCGGAGGAGAAGAAGCGGAACGCGTTGACCGCGCACTCTCCGAATCCGGCGTGCAAGCGCAGCGCTGGACTGGTTCTTTCGCAGGCTTCGCCGCTCTGATCTCGCAGTGCGGCCTATACACGGGTTACGATTCCGCAGGCCAGCACGCCGCCGCCGCTCTCGGGGTCCCACTCGTAACCGTGTTCTCCGGCCACGTGTCGGAGCGCATGTTCCAGCGTTGGAAACCGTCGGGAACCGGCCGGATCGTATGCGTTAAAGTCGAACCGTCCATTCCGGCGGAAGTCCTGCGCCAAACCATTGAAGCGATCGAAAAGATCAGAAGACCTTAATTCGCAGGTATTTTCGCGGGTTCTCCCGAAAGTCTTTCACAAATGCGCGCGCGTCGCGGCTGGAACCGTTCAACATCTCATAAAGCTGAGAACTGGTCAGCAATTGCGCAAGCTGCCCCTCCCCCGTTGTCAACGAATCGAACGTAGAATTTAGATTGCGTAGCATCGCTTCAGCACTCCGGTATTGTTCGTCGTTCGACATCATGGAAGAAGCGCGCATATCCGCGACGGACTTGTGAAACCCGCGTATGCTCGCCACCAGGTTGTCATACTGCCCGGAGTTCTTCAGCAAATCCCCATACTGGCCCCGCCCGTTCTGCATGTCGGCCAACATCTTGTCGATGTCAAGCATAGGTTTTCGGAGCTGGTTATACAGGTCCTGACCATAGATCGCCTTGCCAAACGGGCCCTTGGGATTGTCGTACTTGTGAATCGCGGTTTGCACGGCGATGATATCGTCCCGAATCTGATCGTACAAATCCTCGCCCTTTACCAGACTGCCGAGCGGCGCGGATGGGTTTTCAATCTGGTCCAGCAGATCGGAGGCGCGCTTTAGGATTACCGAAATCGACGCCAAGAGGTCGCCCGGATCGAAGTTGGCGGTAGGCGGAGAAGTCCGGAGCTCGTCGCCCGGAGAAATCGTGCGGGAACTGCGGCCCTTCCTGATGTTGATGTACTTATCGCCTACCAGGTTGTCGGCGGTAATCTCGGTTAACGAGTCATCGGGTATCGCGCCCAGGAAGTTCTTCTGGATATTCATCCTCACTTCTATGGCGCGCGCAGGCTCGGTGGAATCGGTCAGTACCACGGCTTTCACCTCGCCGACCTTGATGCCGTTCAACTGAACGTCCGCAGTGCGAACCAGACCCGTGCCGTCGGCAAAGTAGGTTCGCACGATGACGCTCCGGTGAAGCACTTCCTGGCCGCCGCCGGTCAGCAAAAACGCCAGCGTCGCGGCAATGAAAAACGCCACAGCGATCACAGCGATCACCCTTGCGGAAGCATAGGGACTGATTGTGACGGTGCGGATCTCCTCTTCTTCCGGTTCTGCCATCTTCCCCTTGGGTGAAGTGTAACAAGCCGCCCCGACGACTGGGCTTAACCGGCACGCCGCGGACCTGCTTACCGGCTCGATGCTGGCTCAATGCTGGAACAGTGCGGAGTTTTGGTGTAGAGTAACTGGTCATGCTTGGACTACTGGAAATCTTCTATGCACCGGCAAAAGTGTTCGACCGGATTCGTGAGCGCGGCATGTGGTTCCCAGCCTTGCTCGCCATCACGCTCCTCGCAGTCCTGACCAGCGCCATCGTCGTCCAGTCTTTGGGAATGGAGAATATCGTTCGCAAGCAGATCGAATCGAATCCGCGCCAGGCGGAACAGTTGGGTCCTGAAGGAATTGCCCGGGCCGCCAACAGCCCGTTCGCAAAAGGGATGGCCTACGGAGCGCCGTTGATTTTCACCCCAATCGTGCTGCTGGCCATTGCAGGCTTGTTCTACGCAGGTTTGTCCATGACCGGCGCCAAACTGCGATATCCACAAGTGTTGGGCGCTACTTCATACGCATGGTTTCCTTACTCGCTTCTGATCTTCCTGATGTCCGCTCTGGTTTTGAAGCTCAGTCCCAACAAAGAAGATTTGAATTTGCGCAATCTGATCGCGACCAATGCCGGCGCATTCCTGGATCCGGCCACCACCAACAAAGCCCTCTACAGCCTTGCGTCTTCCATCGATCTGCTGAGCTTCGGGCTGATTGCATTTCTGGCATACGGCCTTTCACGCGTCAGCCAGCGATCTTACGCGTCGTGCGCGGCCATCGTGGTTGGCCTCTGGCTGATTTACGTGCTGGGAAAAACCGGGATAGCGGCCATTTAGAATGGCTGCGCATTGGCAAATCATCCCCGCTTGTACGGCGACGCGATATACCGCTTGCTTTCTTTGGCCGCCTCCGCTTCCGGTGCAAACGCAATTGCTTTGTGGTATTCCGGGATAGCCTCGCTATGCCGGTTCGTGAGATCGTAAATCTGCCCCTGCCGCATGTAAGCGAGAACCCCCGTGTTCAGATCCAACTCTTTCGGGTTCGCCGTGACTTTCTTGAAATTTTCAAGCGAAGCACGCAGATCCTTGTACCAAAATTGAATAGTCGCCCTTTCGAAGAGTATTTTCTCGGGCGGAATGGAGGAGTACCCTGGAGCGTTTTCCCGCTTCAGCTCTTCAATTTTGTCCAAAACCGCTAGCGCATCCATCTTATCTCCGATCGCGCTAAACATTTGCGCTTGCTCGAATTTCAGCAGGTAGTTGCGCGGAAACCGCTTCGAGACATCTTCGAGGAGCGGCAATGCTTTCCGGGCTCTACCTTCCCGGCGGTACAGCGCACACAGTAAGATCTCGGCATCCACTCTGTTATTGCGGCCTTTCTGCGCCACCTCTTCGAGAGTTCTCAGTCCTTGCTCCTTGTCACCGTGGAATCCAGCCAAAAATCCGAGCGACTTATAGAAAAATGGCAAGCTCCCCACAACATAATCGTGAACGCCCTGGATCAGACGGGCATCGTAATTCGAAGGCTGTAGCTCCGTGACCTGAGTGTGCAATTTGCGCGCTGCTGTCGCCTCGTTGAGCGCATCCCGCCAGGCTTTTCTCACCAGGAAGTCGTAATTAGACTTCAACCCGTCCGCCACGCCCAGAGCATACAACGCCTCGGTGTCTTTAGGATTTTTGTTGATGCGGGCCTGCGCCAACTGCGTGGCGCGGTCGACCTCGTTCTGGAAGCGCTTCTCCGTTTCCCGATCCGTATTCACTTTCGACCGCCGAAGAAACGAATTGTTGCCGCTTACCAACTCGGATTCGAGCGCGCCGTTACGAAACATCTCACGATACAGCAGCGCCTGCGCGATGTTGTTATGCGGCGCCGGATCCTGTGGGTGGGCCTTCGCCGCCTGCTCGAAATCCGCGATCGCCGGATCGTATTCCAAATTATAAAAATGCTCGAATCCGGCCGCCGTTTTAGTGTCTTCCGCCGCATAAAGGCACACTACTCCAAGCAGTACCGCAACGTAGCGCAACACCTTTTCAGTCTAGACCGTATCGCAAAACCCATCGGGGCGGTTCCGGCTCTCTGCTGCCATCCACCTTAATCCCTAATGCAGTGGCCCAGCGGTATCCCCACATCGGCCCGAAGCTGGTGGCCTGGGGAACGGGAGTGCGATAGGCCGGGTCCGCTTGTGCCTGGTCGAGCGGCACGTACCGGTATCCCTGCTTTTCAAATGTATCGAGGATCCGGTCGAGAACATCGGCGTTCAGATGGTTCAGATGCAGAAGCATGACATGCGGAATCTCCCTTCCGAACACCTGCCGGTGCAACCCGCTATAGTATTCGATCTTTGAGCCCGTATAAGCCACATATTCGTCCCGCAATCGCAGCGCCGCTTTGCCGTCTTTCCGCGCCCGCATCAAGTCGTATGCGCGCGAAAACTCGTAGTCCTCGTTGTCGATGGTGCAAACAGCCAATTGGTATCCGCGCCCGGCGAGAAATAGAGCAGCTGCTGCCTGCTTTTCCACCGTGTCGCCTGCATGGTTGAACGGGAAACGAAAATAGCGGGCACTCTTGGCAAGCGACGCCTCGCCGCGAATCACGTCCTGCTCAAATTCTGCCACGGTCAGCGCGTCAAAGTCCGGATGCGAGTACGTGTGATTACCGAGCTCGTACCCGTTCCGCTGCCAGGCGTCGAGCGAGTGATGCCCAAGCCGCTCCGCAGTTTTCTCATTCACGAATCCAATCGCGGTGGCATGGTGCCGCTTTAGAGCTCCCAGCACCGCGGCATTCATGCGCTCCACGTTGCTTGAATCCACGCTTGGATCTGCCGCCCCGGCTGCTGGCAGATCATCGAAGGTCAAAGCTACAGTGCGCTGCTTCGCCCCATAGCAAACGAGGGCCATCAAAACCCCGGCAAGAAGACGCAATCGGCAATTTTATGTCACGGAGCGGTAAACTTGAAGTACGGTCCAAACGGTGCGTCCACCTTGTCTTTTCCCGCTTCTCGCAATTCTGTTCACACCGGTTTTCGCCGCCTTCTCGCTTCCCGCGGTGTATTCCAGCAGCGGCTCAATCC
>JALYXI010000413.1 GCA_030947245.1 Acidobacteriota bacterium | reverse complement strand
CTAATGGAGTAAGGAACAATCGCCCCGATCTGAGTCGCCGATACATAGAGCAAAGGAGCAGGGTGGCCATCCACAGTAACCGTGGTCTTCGCAAGAGCCGTCGCAATCCTGCCGGTGGCGTCAAGCTGGAACGTGGTGAGAGCCGCGGGGCCCAGCCCCTGGCCGAAGATGGATATGATTTCACCGGGGGCGATGAAGCCGGCGGCGTAACTGGCGCCGTTCGTGACGCCATTCGGCGCGATGGTTTGGGCCATCCACGTTGCCGCAAAGAGGGTTGCACTGAGCATCTGCCGTGACGCTAACAGTCCGGGAACCGCGCCGCAAGTGCGCCCGCGACAGAACAGGAATACCTCTCGGGCTTATAATGTTGGAAAGAAGGTACAGATGAACAAGTACGCGAAGTTTGCCACGCTCATGGCGATTATTGTGGGCGTGCTGATCTGGCTCGCCACCGCAAACGTTTCCGAATCGCAGACTTACTATAAGACAATCTCTGAGCTGAACCAGATGCCGGACCAGGGCAAAGAGAAGAAGCTGCGGGTTGGCGGCGATGTCGAGAAAGGTTCCATTCTGCGCAAGGCGGACAAGGTGGAGTTCACGCTCGCTCAGGACAATCTGCATTTGCGCGTGGCCTACAACGGGCGCGACCCCCTCCCGGATACATTTAAGGACGGCGCTCAGGCTCTGGCCGATGGCCGCATGGGCTCCGACGGCGTCTTTCACGCCAACAAGATTCAGGCGAAGTGCTCCTCGAAATATCAGGCCAAGCCGGGCGAAGCTCCGGCCGGTTTGAAAGTGGCCCCCGCGGCAAAGAAAAGCATTTAATCTAGGGGATCGGCAATGGAAAATTTAGGGGCACTGGCGGTTCTGCTTGCGTTTTGCATCGCGATATATGCGGTGGCGGCTTCCGTCGTGGGAAAACTCAAAAGCCGGCCATTTCTTGTGTTGAGCGGTGGCCGCGCCGTGTATGCCGTCTGGTTTCTGGTTAGCGCTGCTTCGGCCATCCTTGTTTATGCTCTGATGACCAGCGACTTCCGCTTTGCTTACGTGGCCGGCCACAGCAATCGCGACATGCCCTCGATTTATAAGTTCACCGCATGGTGGGGCGGGCAGGAAGGCTCGCTGCTGTTCTGGAGTTGGATTCTATCCACGTACAGCGCCGTTGTGGTGTGGACGAACCGGCGCAAGCTGCGCGAGATCATGCCCTACGTGGTCGCCGTGCTTTCGAGCGTGCAAGTGTTCTTTCTGCTCCTGAACACATTCCTTGCCAGCCCGTTTCAGATGCTGGCGGTGGATAAGGTGGTCACATCGGTAGCCGACGGGCTCGGACTGAACCCGCAGTTGCAGTATTACGCGATGGCGATTCATCCGCCCATGCTGTACCTGGGTTATGTCGGCTTCTCCGTGCCGTTCGCATTCGCCATGGCGTCGTTGATCACGCGCCAGCCCGGCGATGCCTGGATTCATACCACGCGCCGCTGGTCCATCGTTGCCTGGCTGTTCCAGAGTTGCGGCATCATGCTCGGTTCGGCATGGGCTTTCGATGCGCTCGGTTGGGGCGGCTATTGGATGTGGGATCCGGTGGAGAACGCGAGCCTGCTGCCGTGGCTTGCCGGTACCGCGTTCCTCCATTCCGTGATGATGCAGGAAAAAAAGGGCATGATGAAGGTGTGGAACATGGTGCTTGTGGCCACCACGTTCTTCCTGTGCATCTTCGGCACGTTCCTGACCCGCTCCGGCGTGGTCAGCTCGGTTCACGCTTTTGCCGAATCGCCCATCGGTAAGTATTTCGTCGGATTTCTCGCTATCGGGATCGCGGCAACTGTGTACCTGATTCTGGACCGCCTCACTTACCTGAAGAGCGAAAGCGAACTCGAAAGCGTGGTGTCGCGCGAATCGAGTTTTCTGTTCAACAACCTGCTGCTGCTGGCAAGCTGCTTTGCCGTCCTGTGGGGCACTCTATTTCCGGTGATTTCGGAAGCGGTCACAAACGAAAAGATTTCTTTAGATGCGCCCTGGTTCAACCGGCTGATGATTCCCATCGGCCTGGGCCTGCTTTTTCTTACGGGCGTAGGTCCGCTATTTGCCTGGCGGCGCACTTCGGTCGAAAGTCTGCGGCGCAACTTCCTGGTCCCGGGCGTACTGGCGTGTGCGCTTGCCATCGGGCTGTTCGCCGTCGGCATTCACAACTATTGGGCTTTGGTGTCGTTCGGTTTCTGCATGTTCGTGGCGGCCAGCATTACGTCTGAATTTTTCAAGGGCGCGCGGGCCATCGGGCAGAAGAACAGCATCAACTTTGCCCATGCGGTGGTCGAGTTGACTCACCGCAATACGCGCCGGTATGGCGGCTACCTGGTGCATATGGGAATCGTGCTGATGTTTGTGGGTTGGACCGGGTCCGCGTTCAACCGGAACACGACAGCGGAAGTCCCCATCGGCGGCAGCTTCGAGCTTGGCAAATACCGGATGAAAGTCGTTAAGCTCAACCAGGGCGATTATCCGAATTACAAGTGGGATTCGGCGGTGCTGGCGGTGACCAAAGGTGGCCAATCCATTGGCGAGCTGGAACCCGAACGCCGCTATTACAAAGCCGCGCAGCAAGGGCTGGGGCATGTTGCGCTGCGGAACCGTCTGGACGAAGATCTTTATATCAATTTCGCCGCTGCCGATGAGAAGCTCACCACCGTCACGCTGCAGGCCTATATCTTCCCGCTGGTCTCCTGGATCTGGATTGGGACCCTGGTGCTGATCGCCGGGACCCTGATCGCGCTGGTGCCCAGTAAAGTGGCGAGGCAGTATGCGCGAACACAGGTGGTGGGCGTGGCGGAGAAACAGGTTGCGGTTGAGAACTAATTTCCTGCTGTTGGTTTTGGCTGCGGCGGCGTTTGCCCAGACACCGCAAATAGAAAGCTCCGATGTGGAGCGCGTCGGCTCTCACATTGCGTGCCAGTGCGGCGGATGCAAGGAAAGCGTTTCGTGCCCCATGGCGAAACGCGGCTGCGGCTTCTGCGTTCCTGCCAAGGCGAAGATCTACAAAATGCAGAAAGCGGGCATGTCCGATGCCGCCATCATCGATGTGTACAAGAAACAGTTCGGCGATAAGGTGTACCTGGCCGACCCGAGCTCTCTTTTTTGGCTGACCCCGGCCATGGTGATCCTGCTGGGCGCGATCGGCATCTTGTACTTTGTGCGCAAGAATCAGCGGCCCGTTTCAGTGGCGGTGGCGGCGGACCCCGCTGTTGAAAAATACCGCGACGAAATGGATCGCGAGATGAACAAGTGGTAATCGGGCTGAACCAATGGTAATTGCGTTGGCTGCGCTGCTTACTGTGAGCGTGATGGGGTTCCTACTATTTATCCGTCCGCAGGATCTCCCGGCGACGCCCCCGGTTTCTCCCTTCGCCCACTTGGATGAGCGGAAAGCTTCTATTTACGAGAACCTGCGCGATCTCCAGTTTGAATACCGGCTCGGCAAGATGTCTGACGAGGATTACCAGCATTCGAAAACGGACTTGCAGAAGGAACTCGCCAAGGTGCTGGCGGAAGTGGAACGCGTGGCGCAAAGCCAGGGACAGCCGGTGAAAGTGAAGAGCGTACCGGCTGCGGCGAAGCGTTTCGTCTGCCCTGGTTGCAACGCGGAATTCCCGCAAGCGCTGAAGTTCTGCGGAGAGTGCGGAAAGCCGATGAGGAGCCAGGCTTGAGACTGTTCGCGCTTGCCCTTCTTGCCGTGTCACTCCCTGCGGCGCCCATCGATGGCGTGGTCACAAACGGAACCACCGGAAAGCCGCAGGCGGGCGCGACCGTGACGCTGTTCCGCGTGGGCGGGAATGGGCCGGAATCGCTCCAATCGGTGAAAACCGATGCGGCAGGGCGCTTCACAATCGACCGGGAAGCTGCGGGCCCCCGGCTTCTCCAGGCCGCCTATGACGGCGTCACGTACAACAAAATGATTCCTCCGGGGGCACCGTCATCGGGCCTGGAGATTCAGGTTTACCAGTCGATCGCCAAGCCCGGCGCGGCGCGCGTGGATCAGCACATGATGCTGCTGGAGCCGCAGCCGGACAATCGTATGTCGGTCAGCGAAAGTTACGTTTGGAGCAACACCGGCAAGACCACGTTCAACGATCCCGCGAAGGGCACGCTGCAGTTCTATTTGCCGCCCGGAGCGCAAGGCCAGGTGACCGTGAATGTGCTCGCGCCCCAGGGCATGCCGATCCGGCGCGCGCCGGACAAAACCGCGACGCCGAACGTGTTGAAAGTCGATTTCCCCATCAAGCCCGGTGAATCGCGCATCGACTTGAGCTACGCGCTTCCATTTACCAGCCCGGGAGAGTTTGCGGGAAAGATACTCTACAAGGGCGGACCCACGCGCCTGATTGTGCCGCCCGGAGTTTCGCTTGCCGGTACGGGGGTGCAGAATATGGGGCAGGGCCCCATGAACGCGACTATATACAGCACGGAACTGCCGGATTTCAAGCTCCAAATCACCGGCACCGGCGTACTTCGCGGCCAAGGCGATGACACCGGGGGACAAGGTAGCACGGACAGCGGCTCCGGCAGTGGGGGGATCGCGCAGATCATGCCTAAGCTTTATGGCTCCACTGACCCGAAAACTGGCTTTTCCGGCGCGGTGGATGCCGTGAAGTGGCTACTGCTGATGGTGTTTGCGATCTTGAGTTTGGGGTTTGCGCTGCTTTATCGCGCAGGCGCCGGAGTGCGGGAAGCCCCGGTTGCGAAGGCCAAAAGTGGTCGCCGTTGAGGGAGTCTGGAAGTATTTCGGCGACTTCCCCGCCCTTCGCGATGTTTCAGTCCGCGTGCCACCGGGCTCATGCCTGGCGCTGCTGGGACGCAATGGCGCCGGTAAGACTACGCTGCTTCGAATCTTAGCCGGATTTTCGAAACCGGCTGCGGGTAAGGTGTCCGTTTTCGGAGCCGCGCCACGGGATCTTGCGGCGCGCAGGCAGGTCGGCTACATCGGCCACGGCATCGCGGTATGGGATGAGCTTTCCGCGGAAGAGAATTTGCGGCTATTTGCAACTCTGTACGGAGTGGACCGGGCGCGTATTCCGGTGTGGCTGGAGCGCGTCGGTTTGCTGCGCGTTCGGGAAGGCTTGGCGAGGGAGTTTTCGCGCGGTATGCGGCAGCGGCTCGCCATAGCGCGCGCGTTCCTGCATGACCCTTCGGTGTTGATCCTGGATGAGCCGTTCACTTCGCTGGACGATCGCGCCATCGCGCTGCTGCAGAGCGTGCTGCAGGAAGCCCGCGAGCGCGGCGCGGCAGTCATCATGTCCACGCATCAGTTGCGGGAAGCCATGGAATTGGCAAGCGACGTGGCGCTGCTGAAGAACGGACGCGTAGCGCATTCGGGTCCGAGAACCGCTGAGATGCTGAATGATCCGGCCTGGCTGTATGCACGCTACGGCGAAGGATGAACGGCTTCCGCGCCGCGTTTGCCATCGCGCGAAAGGACCTGCGTAGCGAGCTCCGTTCGAAAGAATCGATCAACGCGGCCTTGTCGTTCGCGCTTGTGATTCTGCTGATTCTGAGTTTCGCGTTTGAACCGACAGGCGAAGAAACTCACGCCATCGCGGGTGGCTTGCTGTGGATTGTGTTCGCGTTTTCGGGAACGCTGATTTTGACCCGGACGTTCGCCAGGGAGCTTGGAAATGACTGTTTGGAAGCCCTGATTGCCGCGCCCGTGCCAGGATGGGCGTTGTTCCTCGGCAAAGCCTTCGCCAGCCTGGCAATGATGTTGTTCGTGGAGTTGGTGTCGCTTCCGGTCTTCGCCATATTTTATGACGTGACTCTGGTATGGCAGATTGCGCCGGTGCTGCTGTTGGGAACGTGGGCGCTGGTGGTAGTCGGGGTCTCCTTCAGCGCGCTTACGGTGAACGTACAGTTGCGGGAAGTAATGCTGCCATTGTTAATCTATCCGACACTTGTGCCGGCTCTGATTTCGGCGATGACTCTGACCGGGAGCCTGCTCGACGGCGGCGCATTCGCCGGAAATAACCTAATTTGGCTGCGGCTGCTGGTGGGCTTCGATATCATCTATACCGCCCTCGCAGTCGCGTTGATTGATATTGTGTTAGTGGGTTGAGGAGGGAAAGAATGCGGACAAAAATCATCTATGCCCTGGTGCTGCTGGGCGCGCTCGGGCTGGTGCTGAATATGTACAACATTTTCCTGCGCCTGCCGGATGAGGCGAACCAGGGCGCGATCTACCGGATCATCTTTTTTCACGTTCCGGCCGCGATTATTGCTTTCACGTTCTTCTTCGTCGCGCTGATTGCGAGCGTTGTGTTTTTGATGTGGAAGAGCTTCCGCGCCGATGAGATCGCGGTGGCTGCGACGGAAGTGGGCCTGATGTTCGCGATCGTCAACCTGGTGACAGGCAGCATATGGGGCCGCAACATTTGGGGCATTTGGTGGACCTGGGATTACCGGATCACATCCATGTTCGTGTGCTGCCTGCTGTATGCCGGATACCTGATCATGCGTCCTGCCATCACTGACCCCTCGCAGCGCGGAACGCTTTCGGCGGTGCTCTCGATTTTTGCCTTCGCCGATGTGCCGATCGTCTGGTTTTCCATCCGCTGGTGGCGGACCCAGCACCCCGGGCCGGTGCTCGAAACGGGCGGATTGCCCCATGACATGATGATGGCGCTGCTGTATAACTTCATTGCGCTTCTGTTGATCGGAACCGCGCTGGTTCTGGTACGGCTGCGCAGCGAGCAGGTGCAGCGCGAGGTGGAATCCTTGAGGCGCTTGGCGCTGGTGGAAGCGTAAATGATCGAGGCGCGTAATTTTTTGTATTTGTTTTACGGCCTGGCGGCGGCTTGGCTAATTGTGATCGGCTATATTCTGTATCTGGTAAGCCGGGACCGCAAGCTGTCGAGGGAACTGGGCCGTCTGAAGAATCTAATGAGCGAACGGGAGAAAACGGAACTGTGAACAGGCGAAATCTGCTGAAGCTTGCCATGAACGGCGGCGCTGCCGCGATTGTGGTTGCACCCAAAGCGCTGCAAGCGGCGAAAGGAATGCCTGCGCCGAAGATCACGGATGTGCAATGTATCGAGACCCAGCCGGCAGGTTCGCGGCTCTCCGTGGTCAAGATCACGACCGATCAGCCGGGCCTCCACGGCTACGGCTGCGCCACGTTCACCCAGCGCGCCGACTTGGTGAAGCCGGCCGTTGAGCGGTATCTAAAGCCGTTCCTGCTGGGCAAGACCACGGACCGGATTGAGGACATCTGGCAGAGCTGCTACGACAGTTCGTATTGGAAGAATGGCCCGGTTTTGAACAATGCGATAAGCGGCGTGGATCAGGCGCTATGGGACATAAAGGGCCGGCAAGCGGGCATGCCTGTGTACGACCTGGTGGGCGGCAAGACGCGCGAAGCAGCCGATTGCTATGGCCACGCCGATGGCGCCGAACCGGCCCAGGTTGTCGATTCGATTCGTTCCTGGATGGGCCGCGGGTTCCGCCACGTGCGCGCGCAGGTCGGTGTGCCCGGCTTTGCAGCCTATGGAACCGGCGCTGCCGGGGCAGCGGCAATGCATGGATTGCGCGAAGGTCCGGTCTTCGAACCGCAGTATTACACGCGCCGCGTGCTGGCCATGTTTGAAGAGGTTCGCAAGCAGCTTGGTTTTGAAGTGGAGCTTCTGCATGATGCGCATGAGCGCGTAACGCCTCG
>JALYXI010000478.1 GCA_030947245.1 Acidobacteriota bacterium | reverse complement strand
CGCTCCGGGGCGATACGGAAACGGGCGATCGCTTCCCGGCGGATCGCTTCGCTGGGAGTAATGATGTGGGTGGCGCGAGGAATCAGATAAGGCGTGCGGCGGCGGATGGTGCTTGCGCCTTTGCTCCGGTGCCACGAGCGGTTGCGCCACGGAGAAAGGTCGTGGAGAGTGAGCACCGTGGGACGCCTCGTGAAGAAAGGAATGGCAAAGTTTGTGCCGTGGAACAGGTCGGCGTGAGCTTGCGCGCAGGCCCGTTCCGCGCCGTACAGCCACCAGCGCTTCCGGAGAAATGTGGTGGGTGGCGGCAAATACAGGTACTCGTCTTCCGGAAACGATGCTGCGAGGGCGGCCCTCAACTCTTCCACATAGCGTTTCAGTCCGCCGCTGGTCAGCGTGAGAGGGCTTTGGTCCAGCGCTACGCGCATAGGTTAGCGATTCGCGTAGTTCCGGGCGTAGAAATCGCGGTAAGCGCCGGAACGGACATTGTTCACCCAGGCGGAGTTGGACCTGTACCAGTCCACGGTCTGAGCCAGACCGGCCTCAAATTTCACTTGCGGCGCCCAGCCGGTGGCGCACGTCAGCTTTTCACTGGAAAGAGCATAACGGCGGTCGTGGCCCGGACGGTCTTTGACGTATTCAATCAGCGAATCAGGCTTGCCGGTCAGCTCTAATATGTTACGGACAACTTGGAGGTTTGGCAGAGAACGGTTCCCCCCGATGTTGTAGATCTCGCCTTCGGTTCCTTTCTGAAGCACCGAAAGAATGCCGCGGACGTGATCTTCGACGTACAGCCAATCCCGGATCTGCCGGCCGTCGCCATAGACCGGCAGCGGGCGGTCTTCCAGGGCGTTCATGATCATGAGCGGAATCAGCTTCTCCGGAAAGTGGTACGGTCCGTAATTGTTCGATGCGCGGGTAATCAGGACAGGAAGGTTATATGTTTTGAAGTACGACCGGGCAAGGAGATCCGAGCCGGCCTTCGAAGCGCTGTAAGGACTGTTGGTCACCAGCGGAAAGTCTTCCGTTGCTTCAAGCGGCGCTTCCAGTGACCCGTACACTTCATCTGTCGAAACGTGAACGAAGCGAGGGAGTTTATAGGCTCTGGCGGCTTCCAGGAGAGTGAAAGTGCCCCTTAGGTTCGTTTCGAAGAAATCGTTGGGCGCCAGAATGGAGCGGTCCACGTGGGTCTCGGCGGCGAAGTGAACAATGCCATCCGGTTTGCATTCAGCCAAGAGCGACTGAACCAGAGCGGCATCCGTAATGTCGCCCTTGGTGAAGGAATAAAGAGGATTGTCCGAAACAGAAGCCAGATTTTCGAGATTGCCCGCATAGGTGAGCTTGTCCAGAACCTGGACGGCGATGCGTTCCGCGATAGCCAGCCGGACGAAGGCGCTGCCGATGAAACCGGCTCCACCAGTGACAAGAAGCCTCATAGGCGATGGCTACTTATACTGGGTTTCCCAGTCGTAATTCAGGGCCGGATGGTTGTATACGATGCGGCCTTCATCCCGCGGGTTGTAGTAGCGGTCGGTCATGTAAACGAGCATTGACGGCTCCATCCCGACTACTTTGTAGCCGTGAGCCACGCGCGGAGGAATCAGGATTTGCCAGGGCCGGAGCGCGCCCACGTAGAGGGTGTTGCGCTTGCCCCAGGTGGAGCTGCCCTCGCGCAAGTCAAGAAGAACCACCTGCATCATGCCCATAACCGGCGTCCAGCAATCCGTTTGTTCGAAGTGGATGTGAAAGGCCTTGATGGTTCCCGGGTAATTCAAAGCCGCGCTGATCTGGCTGGTTTCAAGAGGGAAGCCCGCTGCCAAGCCCTGGCGCATGCGCTGGATTTCCATGAAATAGCCGCGATCATCGGGCCAGAGCTTCTGGGGCGCGATCTTCACGCCTTCAATCAGCTTAGGACTGTCCGGCGCAAGGATCACTTCGCCGAGCCCCTTTTCGTTCTCCGGCAGCCGCAGGTCCGGAATTCCTTCCACGGCAAGCATCAATTCGCGGCCTTGGCGGCGCGGGAGTGAGCCACCAAATTGGCGGCGCGAAGCAGGCTTTCGAAAGTTCCGGCATCCGTCCACCAGCCTTCCAGGTTGGCGTGAGTCATCGTGCCTTCGCGAATGTAGGCGTTGTTGACATCGGTAATCTCAAGTTCGCCGCGTCCGGACGGCACCAGAGTGCGAATCTTATCGAACACCGAGGCGTCATACATATAGATTCCGGTCACGGCCATGTTGGATTTCGGCTTGCGCGGCTTCTCTTCAATGTGGACGATCCGATTGCCGGAAAGCTCCGCAACCCCGAAGCGCTCGGCATCCTCCACTTCCTTGAGCAGGATTTTCGCGCCCGAATCCTGAGCACGGAACTGGTCCGCGGCATCGCGGATATTGTTTTCAATGATGTTGTCGCCCAGCACGACGCAAATCTTCTGGCCGTCCGCGAAGTGCTCGGCCAAGTTGAGGGCATCGGCAATGCCGCCTTCGCCTTCCTGATAGGTGTAATTGATGTGCTTCAAGCCGAAAAGCTTCCCATTCGCAAGCAATCGCAGGAAATCGCCCGAATTCTTTCCACCGGTTACTACCATGATGTCTTCGATACCCGCATCCACCAGAGTCTGGATGGGGTAATAAATCATGGGTTTGTCATAGATGGGCAGAAGATGCTTATTAGTGATTTTTGTAAGCGGGAAGAGGCGGCTGCCGGTGCCTCCCGCGAGGACGATACCCTTCATTTTCTCAGTAAAGGATACCAGCAATGCTTCCTGAGGGAGGCGGGCAGCGCAATCAAATTCAAAAGGAGAACCGGCTGTACCGGGAGGATCATCCGGTCCTGCGACACGAGTAGTAGCGCGTGCATCACGATGAACGCGAGCGCGGGAGCAGTGAAGGCCAGAATGAACTTATCCAGCCGCCAAACCCCCACCAAGAATCCTGCGATGGTCGCCAGTAGACCGAACCGCACCATCCAATCGTAGAGCGGGGCGATCCTCTCCAGCTCGCGCGAAATGAAACTCGGGGCGGTGGTTCGTTTGAATTCATCTCCCAGGGGCGTAATCCAAGATGGACCCGGGTCAATCTGCGACGCTCCCGATGTAAAGATCACGTGTCTCACCAGGGCGTTGTCGTACGCGAAGTTTCCAATCCCCGAGAACATCGCCAGGTTTCGCGCAACCCCGTGGAAGTAAAGATCGGGATGAGTCCGGATGACCCTCCAAAAGATGGAGCCGGCGACAGATCCGTAACCGTAAATCGGATTGATCACCGACCATTCAAACCCGTTTCTTAAACCGGCATTGGGAAACACTCCGTTCGATTTAGACTGCTCAATCACGTTCGCGTATACTGGCGCCGTTGCGCCCAGAATGGGATCGTTCACCGGCAGAACTCCCTGTTTGACCAGCCCATAAAGAAGCACATGCCCGTTACGGGTGGATACCTTGGGATTACGCTTCCATGGATAGGCAAGCAAAAAAGGGAGGATCGCGATAATGAGGTATTGCGAGACCGCACGCCGGGCAAACCTGTACCTGCGCGCCGGATCCGGCTGCTTCCAACCCTGTTTCAATTCGCCCGCTATATAGATTCCCCCAATAACGGGCGCCAAGTAGATCAACGAAGAACGATTATAGTAGCCAAGGCCGATCGCGAGGGCCAGCACCACGGCGCCCTTTACTGACGGGGATTCCGGCGCCGCGACGAGATATACCAGAAGTGAAAAGAAAAAGAAGGACGCTACTTCTGTCAGCAGAGCATGCTCGTAGGCAATCAGTGTGGGAAAGGCTCCGAGCAGACCCACTCCGAGGGGCGCCGCGACTACCAGTCCCACACTGCGGAGCCTGTGGGACAGCAACCAGATTCCGGCGCACGCAAGACAAGTCTGGAGCGCGATAACCGCCATCACTTGGCGGCCTAGCAGCCAAAACGCGACCTTGAGCATCAACGGAAAAACCGGGGTTCTCAAGAAATCCCATTCAACGGAAAAACGGCTCGATCCTACCAGTTCTGAAAGCCGGAC
>JALYXI010000477.1 GCA_030947245.1 Acidobacteriota bacterium | reverse complement strand
GTACACCCGGACAAAGACCCCGCCCGTTCTCTCGATCTCAAAAAGCTGGTCGATACACTGATCCTCCGCGGCATCTCCCTCCCCATCCTGATCCGTTTCCCGGAAATATTGAAGCACCGGCTCGGCGAAATTCATGGCGCTTTCCAAACCGCAATGGCCGACCATAAGTACCAGGGCCGTTATTGCTGCGTTTATCCGATTAAGGTGAACCAGCAGCGCCAGGTGGTCGAAGAGGTTCTTGAATTCGGCCGCCCCTTCCACTTCGGCCTCGAAGCCGGCTCCAAACCCGAACTTCTGGCCGTCATGGCCGTCGCCAATAATGAAACCCCCATCATCTGTAACGGGTTTAAAGACGATGAATATATTGAGATGGCAATGCTGGCCCAAAAGATGGGCCGCCAGATTATTCCCGTTGTCGAGAAATACACGGAATTGCCTCTCATCCTTCAATATGCGGAAAGAGTCGGCGTCCGTCCCCAAATCGGCATGCGCGTCAAGCTCGCCAGCCGCGGTTCAGGCCGCTGGAAATCTTCCGGTGGCTTCCGCTCGAAATTCGGTCTCACCACCACGGAACTCACCCGGGCTCTCGAAGAACTCAAAGGCCGCGGCATGGCGGATTGCTTCCAGCTGCTCCATTTCCATCTCGGCAGCCAAATCACGAACATTCGCCAGGTGAAAGGCGCCGTCAACGAAGCCGCCCGCCTCTACGCCGAATTGAGCAAGGCCGGCGCCGGTCTTCGCTATATGGATGTCGGCGGCGGTCTTGGTATCGATTACGACGGCTCCCAGACCGACTTCGAATCCAGCGTCAACTACACCCTTCAGGAATACGCCAATGACGTCGTCTATCACATCCAAAATGTGTGTGACGAAGCCGGCGTCGCTCATCCGACCATCGTCACCGAAAGCGGCCGCGCCATTGCCGCCTATCACAGCGTTCTGGTGTTCAATGTTCTGGGCGTCTCCGGCTTGGGCGATGAAGAGGCCACCCTCGAACTCCCTCCCGAACCCGAACAGCCCCTCATTGACCTCCAGGAAACCTACCGGTCCATCTCAGCCCGCAATCTGCTCGAAACCTATCACGATGCCCAACAAGCTCTCGATCAGGCGCTCAATCTTTTCAGCCTCGGCTATCTCTCGCTGGAGCAACGCTGCTTAGCCGAAAACCTCCACTGGACCATTTGCCGGAAAGTGCTCAAAATGGCCAAGGAACTCGACTATCTCCCGGAAGAGCTCGAACCCTTGGAGGCCTCGCTCTCGGATACCTACTTTTGTAACTTCTCTCTCTTTCAGAGCATGCCCGATAGCTGGGCCATCAAGCAGCTTTTCCCCATCATGCCCATTCATCGCCTCGAAGAACGCCCGACCCACCCTGCTGTGCTGGGCGACATTACTTGCGATTCCGACGGCAAGGTCGATCAGTTTATCGATCGCCGCGACGTAAAGAGGACTCTTCCTCTCCATACTTATTCGGGCGAGAATTATTACCTGGGGGCATTCCTCATCGGCGCTTACCAGGAAATTCTGGGCGACATGCACAACCTGTTTGGCGATACCAACGCCGTTCACGTCCGCATCGGCGAAAGTGGCGAGCCGATCCTCGATTCCGTCATCAAAGGCGATACCGTTCGCGAAGTACTGAACTATGTTCAGTTTCAGGCGGATGCACTCATCACGCAGCTTCGCAGAGACGTGGAAGCCGCCGTTCGGGAAGGCAGGATGGGCTATGAGGAATCCGGCAGGCTCCTCCGCTTCTATGAAGACGGTTTGCATGGTTACACCTACCTGGAAGATGTGCATGCCAGGTAAAAGCCTCGGATATAGTACGAATTTCAACAACCATTTCTCCCTGATAGTTAAATTCCGGCAATGTAGTGTTGACGAACCGGAACCTACCCTCTAGTCTGGTTTCAGGACTGTGGGTTCAGCGATAGAGAATCTTTAGGTTCAAAATAGGAGGAGTTTAATGAGGAACAGTGCTTTTCGCTTTAGGAGTCTCGGCTTAGCCGTTACCCTGGGCAGTCTTTTCGCGGCAGTAAGTTCGGCTTCCATGATCCCGACGGGTCAGGTCAATTTTGGTGGAAACGCCACCGTGACAGGTTCGACGATCAATTTCTTCGGTGGACCGTTAGGGACCACGCCGGGTATTGTCAACGTAGGTCAACCTGATACGGGCGGATTTACCGGATTTTCCGGTGGTTCGATTCAAAACCTTACCGGCACCTTCCCGGTGATCGACTTTATCACGTTCGCCACGACGGGCGGCCCGGTATTCTTCGATCTCCAGGGTTTCAATCCCGGAACGGGAACCATGGCTGGATGCGGTTCAACTGCGGTTGGATCTGTTTGCACCCCCACGGGCTCGGCGTTCACTCTGACGCAGCAACAGGGTCTTGTTAGCATTTCATTGAGCCTTTTCGGAGTTTCTTATACAGGCACTTCGATCAGCGGTTCTGATCCAACCCTCGGACTGATCACCACCCAGGCTCCTGGTACCATCGCTCAGGTTTTGGCCGCTGCCGGTACGCCGGGTGGATTCTCGGATTCTTATTCCGCTACCCTGTTCGCTACTTCCAATGTTCCGGAGCCGGGTTCTTTCCTTGCTCTCGGTAGTGGCTTGCTTCTCCTGTCGGCTGGCTTCCTTCGCCGCAAGGTCCGTAGCTAATACACTGTTCCATCTGGTTTCACAATGCCGCCGGGCAGGGTCTTCTTTGATCCTGCCCGGCGGTTTCGTTTTCAGGGGTGACACCTGACGATCAGAAGGCTGCACCTGTTCGAGTTCCACGATCAACCCTGGTTTCCCGCAGCCTTTAGAGCTGCTTTAACGGAATGGTTGCGTGTGGTCGCTGTACATTTTGAGCTACATAAGGGAATCGCGCCGCTCCTGGGACGCGCCTTACGGACGGCTCATATGGACCACATTGTGGATCTATGCTCCGGCGGAACCGGGCCCATCGTATTGATTCAGCGGGAACTGGAGGAGAGTGGGCAACCCGTGACAGTGAGAATCACGGACAAGTTCCCGAACTATGATGCTCTCCGGAAGATCACGTTGGAAAGCGGAGGCAAATTGGAAGCCGTTTTCGAACCCGTGGATGCAACCGCTGTGCCCGCCGGTCTCCTCGGTTTTCGGACGTTGTTCAACGCCTTCCACCACTTTCCTCCTGACGTCGCTCGCCGGATTATTAGCGACGCCTGCCGGGTGGGTCAGCCTATCGGGATCTTCGAAATGACGGAACGCTCTGTCCCCAAAGTCTTGATCAGCTTCTTTGCCTCTTTCATCAGTGTCTTTTTTTTCATGCCGCTTATGCGCCCAAGGCGCGTTTCCTGGTGGCTTTGTACATACCTTGTGCCGGTCATCCCGTTTGTTACCGGATGGGATGGACTGGTTTCTCACTTGCGGGCCTATACTCGCGAAGAACTGTTAGCCCTCACCGGAAGTCAGGCCGGAAACCGATACGATTGGGAGATCGGAACAGTGACCGTCCCGAATGGGATGCTGGATATCACCTACCTGATCGGAATTCCTTCAACTGCTGCTCAGGCCTAATATCAGATCTGCTGCCTTTGAAACGCCGCCAACGTTCTTTGCCGATTGGGCAATGTGAGCTGCTTTCTGCGAGTACCTGGGTTCGTTTAGCACCCGCACGATTGCCTGGCGCATCGCCGTTGCTGTCAGCCCGTTCAGGTCAACCACCTCCCCGCATCCGGTCCATTGCACCCGGGCCGCAATCCCAGGCTGCTCGAACGTGATCGGAATCGCCACCAAGGGCACTCCGTTGCTCAACGCATCCAGAACCGTGTTCAATCCGGCATGTGTGAGTGCAAGCCGCGCCCTCGATAGGACCTCCACTTGGGGCGCGAACGGAACAACGAGCGGTTTGCCCGGTAAAGCGGCGATCTCCGCCCCGTTCAAACCGCCGCCATGCGCGATCGCAAGTTGCACATCCAGGGGCTCGCAAGCTTCCGCGAACATACGAAAGATCCGCTGCTTCCCCGTCTGCAACGTTCCCAAGGAGGCGAAAATCAGCGGCTTGCCGTTGATTTTCTCCCATGGAAAGGGCTCCGCGGCCGGGCTCTGGTTTCGCAGCGGGCCCACAAAATGGAAACAGGCGGGAAGGTTCCGGCGAGGAAAGTCGAATGCGGCAAACTGCTGGCTGATCTGTAATCGCGAAGAGTGGGATTCCGACATGTCCCCGTATTCCGGGACACCCCACTCCCGCTGGAACCGGTGAATCACCCGTCGAACCGGTGCTAGCACCCGGTCAGCGGCGAAATAGCCTACCCGGTTCCGAATACGGCCCACGGCATTTGGCCGGTAACTCCACGGGCTGAACGGCGGAGGTACGTCCGGCTCGCGATGCAGGATCAAGGCGTTACAGATCGTAACATGCGGCAAACCCAGCAGTTGCGCCACCGCCGAGCCCGCCGGCTCTGTCTGGTCCACCAGCACCACGTCGATATTCGCTTCGCGCAACGCCGCCGGTAAGTCCCGGCAAAACATGGCCGTACCCCGGGCCACCTCGCCAATCGTGAATCGCAGCGCCGGCCATCCCTTCAGTTTGCCTAGTTGTGCCAGCGAGGCGGGCAATGTTCCTTCTGGGTGGTCGGCCGCTCCGAGGTCTACAAACTCAAGACCTTCTCGCAGAATGCGTTCCCGCACATCCGCCATGTGAAAGACGGTGACCCGGTGCCCTCGGCCCATCAGCTCCCGCCCCAGCGCGCAGAACGGGTTCAGGTGTCCCGGAACGGGCGGGCTGACTATGCCGAAGTGCATGAACGGAGAGCTTGCTCAACCAAACCCGCTGCCCGCTCCACTCCGCCCGCTGCCGCTATCGACCGCTGCAGCCGAGCTGCATGATCCCGGTATTTCGGGGTTTCCAGGAGATCCTGAACAGCAGCCGATAGCCGCGCTTCCGTAACTCTGCCAGCCCGGATCACCAGGCCCGCGCCGGAATACCGCACCCGGGCCGCAATTGCCGGTTGATCGTGCGTTTGCGGGACCGCCAACAAAGGTACGCCACTCGCGAGTGCTTGAAGCACCGTATTCAAGCCCGCGTGCGTGATCGCCAAACTGGCCCGCGCGAAAAGCGCGATCTGGGGAGCGTAGCGCACCGCAATGGCATGGGCTCCCAGGTCCCCCAGCTCTTTCGGATCCTGCCGCCCGGTTGCAATCACCACCTGTGCTCCCGCCTTTCCGCACGCGCGGGCGATATTCCGGAACAGCTCCGTATTTGAACTCTGCAGCGTTCCCAAGGAAGCAAACACCAGCGGACGCCCGTTCAGGCGGTCGAAGGGGAACTCATAAGGAGCACTCGCTTCGTCTTGGAACGGCCCTAAATAGTGGAATGTCTCAGGCAACTCGCTACGCGGGAAATCGAGTTCGCGAGGCAACTGGCAAAGCTGTCCCACAGGGGAAAAGGTGTCATCGGGCCGCCTGACCGGCTTCAACCCCCACTCGCGCCGGAACCGGTTTAAGGTTGCGTTGATCGGAGCGATCAACCGGTCGGACATGAAATACCCGGCGCGGTTGCGCAGCCTCGCGGAAGCGGAGTTCCCAAACTGCCAACCCACAAAGGGCGGCGGAATCGAAGCTTCCCGGTTCAGAGGAAGCGAAGGGCAAACCGAGACGAACGGAAGCTCCAGGTGCTGAGCCACTGTTCCCCCGGCCGGCTCGTTCTGATCTGCGAGAATGCAATCGATCCCGGCCTGTTCCACAAGCGCCGGTCCAAACCGGCAAAATGTCTCCGTCCAGCGGCGCGAACACTCCACGGCGAATTTCAACGATTGGAGTCCCCGTAGCCCGGCCAAGTGGTCCACGGCCTCTTGCAAAGTTTGAGCATGGCCGGTTTGGATTCCTCGAAACTCGAGACCCGCGGCCGTAGCGGCGGTTTCAAAGCCCGCGTCCTGGAAAACTGTGACCCGGTGTCCTCGCCCGATCAGTGTTCGGCCAAGAGCGGCCATGGGGTTCAGATGCCCGGTAATTGGCGGACAAATGACGGCGAAGTGAGCCACTCAGGCGCGTCCCATGCCCTTCGTCAGCAGGGTGCGCAAAGAAGCCAACATTCCGGAGCTGGTGACCGTTTGATAGCTGTCGGAGCCCGGAAGTTGAAGCGCCAGCCGCCGATGTGCTTCGGCCAGGTTATGGTAGGGAATCCCGGGAAACAGATGGTGCAGAGCGTGATAGCGTAATCCCACAGGCGCCCACAGGCCCGTCCAGGGTGCTCCCGGAACATTGATGGAATCCAGAAGCTGTTCTTCCCGGCTAAGCGGCTCTCCCACGCTGTCATATTCATGCGCTACCAGAGTCCGCAGCGTGTTCACTAAGCTGACTGCGGCCACGACCAGGTACCAGACTCCGAAGAACCGCCAGGGAATGAATCCTGCTGCCGCTAAGCCGAGAGCGCTGGCCCATGCGGCCCAGGTAATCAGGCTCCAGTTCATCACTTTGCGCATCAACGGCCCGGAAGCTTCCCGCCGGTATGCTAGATTCATGGTCAGCGAGGAAGCTTGCTGCACAAGCACGCGCTGAAAGCGGGTGGAGAACCATCCCACCGGCGTCACCAGAATAAATCGCAGCAGGAGAAAAGACGGGATCAGCACGCTGTGCGCAATGAACCCGATCGTCATCCGGCTGGACTGTGCAAACGGAAGGTATTCAGGGTCTTGCGAGGTGCCGTAAGTGCTTAGCTTGTGGTGCCACTGGTGCACCCCTACATAAACAAAGGAGGGAATCAGCAGCGGAACTCCCATCAGAAAATTCCAGGCCGTTTCGAATCCAGGCAGCGCCTTCGGCTGGATGTGGCTCAACTCATGCATAAAACACAAGCCGCGGTATAGGGCGCACACCGCAACCGCGCTCGCCACCCACATGGGGATGGAGCCAAAGCGCAACGCCACTGCCAACCCGAATGAGATCCAACCCACTACGGCGGTAGCCAACAAATCCATCCAATAGGTCTTCCGATTTGCGGAGTGAAGCTCTCGAACCAGTTCGCGGGCCCGCTGATCTGCCAATGTGGGGGAAGTAAGCTCTCTAGCGTTAGCCATCATGTTGGGATGTACCGCCCTGGAGCCAGAATGCCGTCCGGATCCAACGCGTCCTTAATTGATTTTAACGCCCGCGCGGTCCCAGGGTCGCGCTCCAGCAGTCTCATACCCTGAATTCCTAACCGGTATGGATAATATCCGCTACCCTGCATCGAAAGCTGCAGGTCTGAGTAGCAGCGCAGGGCGCGCTCATCCTCGCCGGACACGTCGCGATCGTAACTGATGGAGATAACGCAGGCAAGCGACCGGCCGGTCACAGCGGTCATAGAAATCATTGGTTCAAATCCATGTCGCAGGATAATGCGCTTAGAAATCTCGCTTACCGCTAAGGCGTCGGAACCCGTCAATGGCGCAATCGGAGCGAACCACATCAGCCCGCACCGGTCGCGGTCCGGATCGGGGTCCGCGGGCGCCGCTCCCGGCTTTCGCCAATACGCGCTGCGTAGCGCGCTTCGGCTCGGAATCCCGCGCATCAGGTCGAACACCGGGCGCGCCAGTTCAAGGGTTCTTCGCAAATCGAGACCCGTCAGAATCCGGTACGGTCCGGCGAAACGGAGCGCCATCCGCATCGTTCTTTGATCCAGGAAATTCAATTTGGATGCCTTCCCGGCCAGTGCTTTTCTCATGATCCGGCGGGCCTCCGCTACTTGGCCCCGGGTTCCATACAACGCTCCGGATCCGCTCCAGGCGCCGAACTTGAGATTGCGCCGGAGTTCGCCCAGCTCCTCGGGGGAAAGCGGTTTTGCAGCCCCGGCTGGAAATTGCTGAAGCCCGGAAAGCACGCGGTAATCGTTCGCAATATGGACCGCGCTTCCCAGCACGCCATTCAGCCGGAGCGGCCGGATTGCCTCCACCAAAGCGCCAATGGAATCCTCCGATTCCGCCAGGAAGAAGAAAGCCTGGAAATACTCCGGCTCCGGCATCAGCCAGACGGTCATCCGCGTAACGATGCCGAAGTTCGATTGGGAAAACAAGCCGTCCAGAGTTGGTCCTACGCCCGAACGGAACACTGCGGCGGCTTTTGCTCCCAGCAGTCCGGCGTATCCGGTCTCAATGACGTCCCCGGTTCCGGTGACTACCTCCAGTCCGCAGGTGTTAGCGAAATGATCTGCATACGGGGTGTGGCCGAAGCCGCGCTCCATCGCGTTTCCAATCAAGCTGCAATCCGGGCTTGAGCCGGTGGCATCGATCCACAACCGCAAGTTCTTCTCCCGCAGATGCCGCAGTAACTGCGCTTGCGTCACCCCAGGCTCCACAGTCGCGAACCCCAATTCCTCATTCACTTCGAGGATTCGATTCATTCGGCTGAGATCGAGCAGCGCGCATCCCCCGGCCGGGGGCACCCGCGAGCCGTAACCCCAGTTCTTGCCGCTGCTGAAAGGATAGAGCGGGCTCTTGAACTGCCGGGCTACTTGGACGCATTCCACAACCTGTTCCCGGTTGAGCGGCCGTAGAATACAGGCCACGCGGTTTGAAGTGGCGAACGTAGTGGCTTCGGCCTCGGCCAGTTCGTCCGCCCGGAGGATGGCATTTTCCGGTCCCAGAATCCTGGTCCACTCAGCAATCGCCGTCGTAGTAACTGCCATCATTTACGCGGATAGAAGGATTCGTTCCGGAGCACGAACCACGGAGGGAGCAAAATTGGGAATGGTACGAACCCGGGAATGTTCCTGGGCCCAAACCACGGGAACGTCCGGCATCTCCGCCCGAAGTTCCTCGATGATGTGCACGTATCTGGGATTGGGAGAACCTGAAGAAAACCGAAGCACTTCCATGTTGCACCTGTATTGTTCGTCGTAGTAAGCGGGCAACGGAGCGCCTTCATACTCCAGAGATCTTCCGCCCAGACGCCTCAGGATAGAAGCTGAACCGTTCCGTTCCGTTGCTGTGCACAGACCCAGGGCGCCGCCGATATGGAGCCCCCAGGCGAAAGTCGCCAATACGCTCCGGAGGGCTTCGCTGGTGCCTTGAATTCGCTCGGAAATGGCCCAACCACCCATCTCCACGTAAGACAATTGTTGCATCCGGGCCAGCTTCAGTTCCGCTTCCACCGCGGCTCGCAACTTTTCTCCCCATTGCGGAGACTTCGCCAGACTGGCCGAATTTACCTTCAACTCATCGAAGTCCACGGTTGACCGATGCTGCAAATAGCGTGCGCACCCCAGCACGTCATCTCCTGAAACCGTAAGTAGATGCCAGCTATACGCGTCGGCCTCCAGCACGTGCCGTCCATCCTGCGTCAGGTCCGCGGCGTGAATCGCTTTGTCCTTCAGATATAATGAAGCGCGTAATCTCTGCATCCTCCCGAGCAGCTTCTTGTGCTGATGGGCGCTTGAAGAGACGTTGCGAAACCTCTGTTCCGGCTTAGCGGAAGCAGGAGCAAGAAACACAAGCGATCGTTGCGGATGTGTTGGAATAGAAGAGTTCACCGTGTTTACCCGAGATTCTTTGAACTTGTTTCCCTAGAACCAATTTAGACGTTCAACAGTTGAGACACCCTACCGGGAAGTACGTATCTTGATCTTCACTGTATGTACTTATCGGCAAGTAGCGGCAAAACATTAGCGCTCCTGACCGGTTTGGTAGACTCGATTCAATGAAAGCCGCTGTTTTCGTATGGTTTGCCAGTGCTTGCGCGGACCAGACAAAGGTCAGCAAGTCTTAGGATAGGAGCCTAAAACGCGCAGTAAATCGGCCAACTCCTGCAGGTGACCCAACGCTTTCTGCACAGCGGCATCTTCCACATGACCAAGAAAGTCCAAGTAGAATAAGTATTCCCAAGGCTTGCCGCGTAAGGGCCGGGATTCAATCTTAGTCAAATTCAGGTCACGCAAGGCGAACGCGCTCAAGGAGCGGAACAACATGCCGGGCGAATTTCGGGTTGCAAATACGACCGAAGTCTTGAAAGGTCCGGGTACGCGGCCTTTCCCCGCTTTCGGAACATCCTTGCGCGAGCGCAGCAGAAAAAAGCGCGTGAAGTTACGACGGTCGTCCTCGATGGACTTTTTCAAAATGCGGCAACCGTAGTTTTCAGCGGCTACCGTGGATGCAATCGCGGCGGCGTCATCCATTTGTTCCGCGGCGATCATCTTAACGCTTCCGGCGGTGTCGTAGAAAGGCACGCGTTCCAAACGCCGGTTCCGGGTGAAGAAGTCGAGACACTGGGCCAGGGCTGCCGGATGGGAATAGACGCGGCGGACCTGCGAGAAGGCCACGCCCGGCCGCGCGATCAGATTATGAACAATCCGGACGCTTGTTTCCGCGAGGATCGGAAGATCGAAACGGAGCAGGTGGTCGTAATTCTCATGGATCGAACCATGTAAGGTGTTCTCGATCGGGACGACGGCTGCATTTGCTTTGCCGGCGGTCAGCACCTGGAACACTTCTTCGAAGCGCGCGCAGGGCATCACGTCAATCCCGCTGCCGCATAATTGCCGCGCGGCTTCTTCGCTGAACGCGCCTCGCTCTCCTTGAAACGCGACCATCCATTTTGGACCTTTAGTTGCCATCCGGGCCTTCCCAGCGCTTGGTCCGCTCATCGGGGAGCCCCAGCAAATCCATCACCCTGTGAACAGAATGGTCAACGATATCGAGAACCGATTCCGGCTTCTGATAGAAAGCAGGAATGGGAGGAGCAATGATCGCCCCCATTTCCGCCAAAGCCACCATAGACCGGAGGTGGCCGAGATGAAATGGCGTTTCCCGGATCATCAGGACCAATTTGCGCTTCTCTTTCAAGCAGACGTCAGCGGCGCGAATGAGAAGGTTTGAACTGATTCCGGATGCGATTGAGGACATAGAATGGATTGAGCAAGGAGCGATTACCATACCCGCAGTCTGGAAAGAGCCGCTGGCCAGCCGTGCCGCAATATCCTCAACCGGGTACGTGTACGACGCCATATTTTTCAGATCCGCAGCCAATTTGCCGGTTTCCAGATATAAAGTGCGCTCTGCTGAGCGGGTCAGGATCAGGTGAGTCTCCGCTCTATTTCTCAAACATTGCAGGAGCCGGATGGCATAAATCGAGCCGCTGGCCCCCGAAACGCCGACCACAATTTTCAGAATTTTCCTCCTTCGAAAAAGCCTCGTTCCGATTTTGGAACAAAATCTCGAATTTTAGCTTGCTCCCGCTTGGCTGGGCCGGTATACTTTTATATCTTTAGTAGTGGCTTACGCATCGTCATGTTTTTGTATGCTGGCGGGCCACAAGAACGGAGTAAAAACAGGATCATAGCATGGAAGAGCCAGGGCAGAGGCTCAAAAGAACTCGCGAGCGGCTGAATCTTAAGTACCGTGATGTGGAAGAAGCGAGCAACCAGATTGCCTCCCGCCACCGAAGCGATGAGTTCATTATCAATTTGAGCCGGTTGTCCGACATAGAAAATAAGGGAACCGTTCCTTCCGTTTACCGCCTCTACTCTCTTTGTACGATTTACCGTTTGGACATCAACGAAGTCCTGGAATGGTATGGAGTAACCGTTTCGACCCAGCCCGCTGACGCGGCCAGTATTCACATCACTCGAACGCATCCGATCGGATTCGGCTCCCAGGTTTGGGGCGAGGTCCACATGCCGGTTTCGCTCGATCCCGGATTCGACATCAAAAAGACGACCCTGCTGAGCAGGATGATTCAACGCTGGGGGAAACTCCCGGTCTCGCTGTTGAATTCACTGGAATCGAAACATCACCTTTACGCCTTCGTCGGAACCGAGGACTGGAGCATGTTTCCCATCATTTATCCGGAGAGTCTGGTGTTGATTGACGATACCAAAAAAAAAATAACGGCCGGGGGTTGGACGAGCGAGTCTGACCGGCCGATTTATTTTGTTGAGCATCGCGGCGGATACGTGATCGGGTGGTGTTCCCTGACCGAGAAGAGCCTGATCGTGATGGGCCACCCGTCGTCGAACTCCGCGCCATTGCTGTTTCCTTCGAATGAAGTCGATATACTAGGCCAAGTCATTGGAATCGCGATGTTGCTCGATACAGTCAAGCGGCCACCGGGCCAAAGTTAATCGCGATTACGGCAGCAGAAACCGAACGACGTTTCGCAGGTCGGCCAGGAACAACTCCCGCTGCTCATCGCGAGCCTGGGCCGGAATCATACCCGCAAACGGCGGCATGGTTTTCCAGTGTTCAATCACCGCGGTCCGGTTATCGGGTAGGGCGGCTAAGTAGCGTTCCACATCGGATTTCTGCTGTTCCAGGCTGAGGCACAACCAGTCAGCAAAGACGTTCATGTGACTCCGGCGCATGGTCCGGTCCGCTTCGCGGGGAGTGAAACGCTGCGAGAACCCGAAGTGTTCATAGACTCCGCTGTTAGCGTTGCGGAGAGAAGAAAGGTAAACCAGGCGTCCGAAAAGCGAGGTGATCTGTGAGAGCGTTTGCCGCCACAGTTCCGACGCCGCAGTCTCATCCAGGTTCATCTTTAGACCTTCGAGAATACACCGGTTCCGCTATTTTGACCTCTGCCGGAGTCAGAATGCGCGGGTTTGGACCTGATTCGGGAAATGCGATCGAATCTAATTCGAAATCATGCGTTCCATTATCGAAAAATCACTTTCTTACCAAACTTCGAAGGGAGCTTGAGGCCCTAGACTCGGCTTCGTAACAGGTTCCAAAATTCAACGAAAAGGAAAAAACAATGACCCGTTCCATCGCGCTGCTCACCGTCTTCGCTCTTTCTCTTCTTGCGCTTCCGAAGAATTCCACGAAGGTGCTCCCCATGCCGACGTGCTCCACTCGAGGAGAACCTGCCTGTCCCTACGTTCAATAACCGAAAACTTATTTTTTTTAAAACTTAGCGGGCCCAGGGCATACTATATTCTTTGTATGGCAAGCCCCCAAGTCTATCATTGGGCAGTAGGTATGTTGGCACTAGCCGCCGCCGCCTGCGCAGTTCGTCTTTTCAACCTGCATCTGGCGCCGGTATTTCCGGCTGTGTCGATGTACCTCGTACTTGAGGCGGTCTCAGCCTCTCTCTCCATTCTGGTTGCGCCGTCAACTAGGGCTTATGCCTGGGTTTACCTGATTTCGTCATCACTGATGTGGCTGGTTTCCGGATGGGCGATCAGGGAATTCTATGCTGATATCTTTTCAGATTTCCCGGGTCTTGCGTACTTGGGCCGTTGGAGTATCTACATTGCGGCTTCCGTGACCGCGGTTACTTCAGCCCTGACGATCGCGGTGGTGCGTCAGTTGTTTGCCGACGAGCACACTCTGCTGATCGCGCTCGAGTTCGCGGGCCACTTTCTGAGTTTCGGCTTCGCGGTACTGACGGCATTTCTTTTATTCATGATTTCCAGATATCCGCTGTCGCCGAATCGGAACGTCGTTGTAAACTGCCTGCTGTTCAGCGGCATTCTACTAGGCGAAGGAGCCGGTTTTATGGTGGACTTTTTTACCGCACGGATGCACACTTTGATGGTCGGAATATCTACCAGCCTCGGGGCGGCGGCATGTTTCGGAGTCTGGTGCTTCTTGCTTTCCCCGCAAGGTCAAACCCAGGTGGTCCGGATCCGCCGCCACTTTTCGCCTAGCGACGAGCACCGTCTGATGGATCAATTGAATGCAATCA
>JALYXI010000410.1 GCA_030947245.1 Acidobacteriota bacterium | reverse complement strand
TCGGGGCCTTGCGGCACCCATAACGCTGAACGGCTCACCTACTCCAGCTTGCGACGATTATCGCTCGGTTCGCTCCAATCGCGTTTTCATTTTCCAGGGTGGCCGAAAGGCCATGCGGGGTTTACCGATCAGCGTGTCACGCTTCTAAAACGGTGTTTGCAGTAAATGCGGGAGGCGGTTAAACTGATCCGCTAGCAAATTTCTAGCGCTCGCTCACCGTCAGGCTGCGAAAGTCCAAAATTCGCTTGGCGCTGCCGTGCTGAATCTCCAACCGCTCGGAATCCACGGCAGCGTGAAGAAATGGACCGCCGAATAAAGGCCAATTGCTTCGGTCCGGAGGCGCGCTGTATGCGAAGTGCAGCTTCTTGCCGCGCAACGTTTGGAACGTAACCTCAGGCGCGGGCGAAAGCGTGAAGCTCAGCGGCAACGCCAGAATCGCGCGCCGGAATGCTTGCAGTGTTGGGTACTCGCCCGTCGTCGCCACCTGCACCACGATTCCATTCTGGAGGAACGGGCTGAACAGCCGCCGGTCCCCCGCGGCCACCGGCTTCCACGTATAAGGTTGCAGCGGGCGGCAGGCAATCCGCGCTTCCCCTCCCCGCGCGAAAATCCATCCCGATGGGTCTTCCGTAACTTCGGCCAGATCTTTCGAAAAGAAGCCGTTGATATGACCGAAGCGCGCCCCGGCCGCGATGTAATACAGAGCGATGACCGTGTCCTGATCCTGCAGGATTCGTTCATAGGGAGAACCGCCAAGGAATTTGTCCGGGGAATCATACGTCTTCTTGGACTGGACCACTTCCTCAATTCCGATATCCGGGGCAAAGGTGAAGTAAGTCTGCAATTCGTGCAACGAAGAGTGCGGATTCAGCGTGAAGAACGTGTTGTGAACGCCACGCGCATCCGGCACGCGCCACGTCACGTCCCACGAGTGTTGCTGGATCGGCTGCAACACTCCGCCCTGGTCCGAGCTTACGGCATACTCGCGGCGCATATACGTGGTTTTGTAAACCGGTCCATTCAGTTCATCCTCGAAGCGCCACCGGTTGCGGGTTCTCTTGCGTTCATAGTGCGTATACGGCACGGAACGGTCCGTCGCAATGCGCCGCAGAATTTCCGGCGGCTCATAAGCGCTCGCATAGACGTACCACGGCGTGAACTGATCGAACGCGGGCGTATGGTGCCCCAGCCCGAACCACAGCCAGCCGAAGTCACTGGCAACGTTTGACGATTTATCGATCAGCCCCGCATCGTAAACACGGGATTGCGCCCCTACATAGATTCCGTCCAGGTTCTCCGGCGCGTAATCCGCAATCAGATAATCCAGCATCATAATTGCCCGCTTCTTCATCGCGGGGTCCTTCGCCCACGCGGCAAGATACGACATCGGGATCAGATACACGCCCATGTAATGGGGAGAATCGTATTCGCCTTGGCCGCGCGTGGTGGTCAGATGCACCCAGTGCTCAATCCAGTCACGCGCTTCTTCGAAGTTTTCGGTTGACGGCTTGCCCGTATACCAGCGGGCGCCCGCTTCATCGGGCCACATCTGGGCAGCCAGATAGAGGCTTGTGTAGTACAGCAGCCAGTGATTCTCCGTGTCTCCCCGGTACGGCATGTATTTCTGCCAAGCGCTACGCAGCTTTGCCCGGGCTTCGCCGGAAAGTTGGCCCTGGTCCAGATAAGCCACTGCGGTTACCGGATACATCCAGAACATATCGCCCGTGGGTCCGGCATCTAATAGCTGGATCAAAGAGCGCGAGCAGGATTCCGGATCTTCGTGCAGCTTCAGCCGTGCCGCGATCGCGGTGTAACCCAGACTGCCGGAAGACTTCAGATGAGCTTCAAATTGAAGAATCGCCTGGGCGCGTTCCGCAAACGCGGGCGTTTGCGCGCTTACAGTTTTGGCAAGCAGCAGTAATGACAAAGCAAGAGCCCTCACCGGGCGCTCCGGGCCGCTTCGGGGATGAACACCAGCCGGCGCGCAGCTTTCCCGGGAAGCCCATCCGGTGTCCACGTTTCGCCGTCGTCGTTCGAGACATAAACCGCTTCTTCATTCACACTCGCATAGATGCGGCCGGCGTGATCGGGATCGAACGCCAAACACCAGACGTCCACGCGCGGAAGACCGCGATTGTGAAACGTCCAAGTGATGCCTTGGTCACGAGAGATCGCGATTCCAAATGCAAACCCCGCAACGGCGACGCGGCCCAGGTGGTGAGGGTCCCAGGCAACTTCATACAGATTGCGGTTCAACGCGAGAGCGCCGCCAGTGTTCTCAAAGCTGCGTCCGCAATCGCTCGAAGAAAACAAGCCACCCTGCTGTGTTGCAGCGAGCCAAAAACACGAATCGAACGGAGATTGCTCAAGGCGCAGGATCTGGAAACCGGCGGCTCCCGAAAGACGCCAGTGCCCGCCCCGGTCTTCGCTGCGGAACACTCCGGATTCCGTTCCAGCGATTAAGACTCCCGCGTACTCGCGATCTACGCGGACCGTTTCCGCATAGCGGCGTTTCAAGTCGCCCGAGGCGTCGTGCCACGTTTTTCCGGAATCCACCGAGTTGGCGATTCCGCGCGTGTGAGCGAAATACAGGCTCCCGGAGACATGGGGATCTGTTGCCACGTCGCGAAGCTCCGTTACATCACTTCCCGTCAGAATCTTCCACTGTTCCCCACGGTTCGCAAGCCGGATCAAACCGTTCCCCGCCGCCAGGTACAATGTGGCCGGATCGGCCGCGTCGTACGCCAGCGCGGAAGTGAACGGATGATTGAATCCTACGTGCTGCCACTCCCCCGAAGGAAGTTTCCGGAAGACTCCGCTGGGCGGAAGCTTTGCGCCCACCACATACGTAGCTGCGTTCATCACACACGCGAACAATGTGTGTTCCGCGGAGAGCGGCAGGGTGAGGATAAAGAGGAACAGGCACCGGAACATTTCCGGATGAGTTTAGCAGTTACTCTAGTGTCAACGTGACAACCAGTGCCTCTCTCCCTTTCAGCCGCCGCCTGATTCTGCTGGGCAGTGTGGCGCTTGCATCAACCCGGCGCGCCCGCGCCGCCCCTCTTCATCTGCCTCGCAAGGTCCGCATCGCGATTGCCGGCTTCGATGGACACGCGGGTGAGATTCTTCGCATGCTGCCATCGACCCCGGAGGTGGAACTTACCGCGGTGGCGGATGCCGGCTCCGATCACCTTGCCTGGGATGCAGCCGGCAAAGACCCCTTCGTCCAAAAGGCCCGCTCGTACTCCACGCTGGAGACGTTGCTGAGCAGCGAAAAGCTGGATCTGGTAGCGATCTGCAACAACGATGGCGAACGGGCTTCGGCGATCCTGGCATGCCTTGATCGCAACCTGAATGTGATCGCGGAGAAGCCGCTCGCCATTGACCG
>JALYXI010000449.1 GCA_030947245.1 Acidobacteriota bacterium | reverse complement strand
AGGCGAATCAGGCCATTGTCTAAAACTGTTACTTTCGTGTCGGGCATCTTCCAAGCTTACTTCGGCGGCTTGGCTTCGTCCTTCACTTCATCCCCGAACGTAATGTTCACGTCGCTCTTGAACTGCTTGTAATCCTGATACTTCACCGTCATGCTGATGCGCTGGGGCCCTGCCTGGAACTGCAGAACGTCGTCAGCGTGCGTATACGTGGGGAACCAATACTTTCCGTCAATCTGTTCGCGGTAGGTTTCAAACTTCGGAAACAGGTTATCTTTCTTTACAATGCCGACTCCTTTGCCGAACGTTTTCACAATCTGGTAGTCACGGTCATCCACCCAGATCTCGCCATCGAAATAGCGTTGGCCCTTCACCATGGTCTTGGGGCGAACCAGAAAGTGGTAACAGGGAATCTCGTCTACTTTGTCTTTGCCGATGTATTTGACATCGTATTTGGCGATGTCGTTTGCATTCAGAACAAAGGGCTGGACATTGCGCAGATCCTGTTCGTCTTCCGGAGTGAGCAGGATGTTCTGCAGGGTGGAAACGGGGGCGCGGACGACGTGTTCCGACCGCTTACCGTCGGTGCCGAATACGATGTCCGAGACAATTTCGTACTTGCCGTGCGGGTTGCCCTCGGGATCGAGTTCCTGAATTTTCACGGTCTGGCGATAGGTGTAGTTTTCGCGCGCGCGCAGGAATTGTGTTTCTTTTGAGGCAAACTTGTGGATGATCTCATCCGGATTCGGATCGGCGGCCAGGCAAAGACCGGCGCAAAATACCAGGAGCAGGGGACGCATGTTCATTTTTCTCCGAGCAATTTCTTCGCTATCGTCATGAGTTGGACGTTGCTGGTTCCTTCGTAGATACGCCCTATTTTAGCGTCGCGGTAGAACTTCTCACACGGGCAATCCTTGGTGATCCCAATACCGCCGAAGATCTCGATGGACTCCGAGGCGATCCGTTCGGCTACCTGCGAACTGAAAAGCTTGGCCATGGCTGCTTCGGTGACGAAAGGAATACCGGCGTCGCGCATGCGGGCTGCATTGTAAACAAGAAGCCGGGCGGCTTCGAGTTCGGTGGCCATGGCGGCAAGCTGAAATTGAAGGCCCTGGAAGCTCGAAATCGGCTGGCCAAACTGCTTCCGCTGTTTGGAATATGCGACTGCCGCATCCAGGGCGCCGCGCCCCAAACCGATCATCTGGGCGCCAATCGCGATCCTGCCTTCATTCAAAGTCTCGATGGCGATTTTGTAGCCCTTGCCGATCTGGCCGAGGACGTTTTCACGCGGGACGATGCAATCTTCCAAAATCAATTCGCAGGTAGAAGAGGCACGGAGCCCGATCTTATCTTCTTTCTTTCCCACTGCAAAGCCCGGGAATCCCCGCTCGACGATGAAAGCGGTGATACCGCGGTATCCGGCAGCCGGGTTCGTGTTGGCGAACACCAGGAACAGTCCCCCTTCGAGCGCATTGCTGATCCAAAGCTTCCGGCCGGTAAGGGAGAAGTGATCTCCCCGGTCAACCGCAACAGTGGCAAGTGCGAAGGCGTCGGATCCCGCCCCGGCTTCGGAAAGCGCATAGCAGCCTACAGTGTCGCGGGCGAGTTGCGGGAGATATTTGCGCTTTTGAGTGTCATCGGCCCAGCGGAGCAGCGCGTTGATCACGATGGTGTTCTGGACGTCGACAATGATTCCGGCCGAAGGATCGACAGCCGACAACTCTTCCACGGCCAGTACACATTGAAAGAAATTGCCACCTTGACCGCCAAACTCCTCAGGAATCTCGATCCCCATCAAACCAAGTTCGAAAAACCGATCCAGTATATTTTTGCGAAACGAACCCAATTCATCCATTTCGCGGACATAGGGGAGAATCTGTTCACGGGAAAACTGGCGGACGGTGGACCGGAAGAGCCTCTCGTCTTCGTCGAGAGCAGTTAACCCCCGGGTCAAACCAGCGCTGACCATGAGCGGCCCTGCGATTCCGCCACACCCTGATGAGTGAGCTGTCCCTTGTGCGTATTTACGCCGCTTCGAATGCTTTCCCGCTCTGAGATGGCTTTGTCCAGCCCCTTGTTTGCCAGTTCCAGTAGATAAGGAAACGTCGCATTCGTTAAAGCAAAGGTGGAAGTATGGGGAACTGCCGCCGGCATATTCGAAACACAGTAATGCAGCACCCCATCGACGAAGTAAACCGGCTCCGTGTGGGTGGTGGCATGGGACGTTTCGAAGCAGCCGCCCTGATCGATCGCAACATCCACCACGACAGCGCCGCGTTTCATGTTAGCGATCATTTGGCTGCGGACCAGTTTGGGAGCCGAAGCGCCCGGAATGAGGACGGCGCCGATTACCAGATCCGAGTGTTTCAGGGTTTCACTGATGGTCCAGGTATTTGAGGCCAACG
>JALYXI010000394.1 GCA_030947245.1 Acidobacteriota bacterium | reverse complement strand
ATTCAGAATGCGCCGGAAGACCGGGTGGCAACCGCCGTTACCTCCGTGATGTTCGGTTCCATAGCCGTCCGGCTTATGGCGGCCGCGATCATGGTGTCCACCTTCGGATGCGTGAACGGTCTGATCCTTTCGGGCGCGCGGGTCTACTACACCATGGCGCTGGACCACCTTTTCTTTCGCCGCGCCGGAGAACTGAATCCTGCCACCCGGGCGCCTGTTTTCGCCCTTGCCATCCAAGGCGCCTGGGCCATCCTGCTCACCCTTAGCGGCCAGTACAACGACCTGCTCGACTATGTTATCTTTGCGGTTCTATTGTTCTATATTCTGACCATCACGGGCCTCTTCGTCCTCCGCCGGACGCGCCCCGGTATGGAACGGCCGTACCGCGCCGTAGGCTACCCCATTCTCCCGGCTCTTTACATTGTGTCCGGTCTGGTGATTGAAATTCTTTTATTGCTATACAAGCCGAATTACACGTTTCCCGGTCTCGCTATTGTTTTGCTTGGCGTTCCCGTTTACTACTTGTGGCGAAAGAAAGGAGATCTTGCATGAGCCTGTTCCAAGTAAAGCCCCTGAGCCGGATTTTGGCAAACCCCGCTCCCGGTGAGTACCAACTGAAACGCACGCTTGGCGCGGGCAATCTGGTGGCATTGGGCATTGGCGCCATCATCGGCGCGGGTCTTTTCTCGTTGACCGGAATTGTTGCCGCGAATAACGCCGGCCCGGCGGTCGTACTCGCATTCGTGGTCGCAGCGGTGGGCTGCGCGTTCGCGGGCATGTGCTACAGCGAGTTCTCCACCATGATCCCCATTGCCGGCAGCGCGTACACTTACGCTTACGCCACGATGGGCGAGCTGATTGCCTGGATCATCGGCTGGGATCTGGTTCTTGAGTATGCGGTCGGCGCGGCCACAGTTTCGGTCAGTTGGTCCGCCTACGCCGTTGGATTTCTAGCCGACTTCGGTATCCATCTCCCCGCCAGACTCACTGCGTGTCCGTGGGACATGATCCCCGGCACAAACGAACACGGAATTGTGAATCTGCCGGCCATCTTCATTATTCTTGCGGTCTCTACGCTGCTGATCATCGGTATCCAGGAATCGGCCCGCGCCAACTTTGTCATTGTATGCGTCAAGGTCTCGATTGTAATCGTCCTGATCGGTATCGGATTCGGCTACATCAACCAGGCGAACTACCATCCGTTTCTGCCGCCTAACACCGGCGAGTTCGGGCATTTCGGATTGAGCGGCTTCATGCGCGGCGCCGGTATTATCTTCTTCGCTTATATCGGTTTCGACGCAGTCTCCACGGCAGCCCAGGAAGCACGCAACCCGCAGCGCGATATGCCCATCGGAATCATCGGTTCGCTCGTGGTCTGCACCGTGCTTTACGTACTGTTCTCCTCCGTGCTCACAGGCATGGTGAACTATAAAGTGTTCGAGAACGATCCTGCGCCCGTCGCCACCGTAATCAAACAGTTCCATTCCCCGGTACTACAAGAGCTGATCGTTCTGGGAATCATCGCGGGTTACACATCGGTCATCTTAGTCATGCTGCTCGGTCAATCGCGGGTGTTTTACTCCATGTCACGCGACGGCCTGCTTCCCGCCACATTTTCGGATGTGCATCCCAGATTCCAAACGCCCTGGAAGTGCAATCTGGTATTCATGGTATTCGTGTCTCTTTTCAGCGGGTTCGTGCCCATCAAGACGCTCGGGGCCATGGTCAGTATCGGCACGCTGCTTGCGTTTGTGATTGTGTGCGCCGGCATTATGATCATGCGCAAAACCAATCCCGACTTGAAGCGGCCCTATCGCACGCCATTCGTTCCACTGGTGCCTATCCTCGGCATTATTGTCTGTCTCGGTATGATGGTGTCGCTCGATGTGGAAACGTGGATCCGGCTTGTTGTTTGGCTTGTAATCGGCTTCGGGATTTACTTCGGCTATAGCCGCTCGCACAGTCTTCTCACCAAAGATCCGGTCCCGGTAAGCAAGTGAAGCCACTCACCACCACCGCGCTTCCCGGAATCCCGCTGCTTAGCCGGGGTAAAGTGCGTGATATTTACGACGCCGGGCATGGCAAGCTTCTCCTTGTCGCCACGGACCGCATCTCCGCGTTCGACTACATTCTACCAGACGGAATACCCGGAAAGGCGAAGTGCTCACCCGAATGTCGCTGTTCTGGTTCGACCTCCTGAAAGAGTTGGTTCCGAACCACCTGATCACCGCCGAGGTCAACCGCTACCCGCTTCACATCCATCCGTTCCGCGAACAACTGGAAGGCCGCTCCATGTTGGTGAAGCGGGCTGAAATGATTCAGGTGGAATGCGTGGCCCGCGGTTACGTCGTTGGCTCCGGATGGAAAGATTACCAGCGTACCGGCGCGATCTGCGGCATTCCCCTGCCCCGCGGACTTCGCGAGAGCGATGCTCTGCCGCAGCCTATCTTCACCCCCGCTTCCAAGGCCGCCGAAGGCCACGATGACAACATTCCCTTTTCCGTGGTGGAGGAGATTGCCGGCCCGGATCTGGCAGTTCGCCTGCGCGACCTCACCTTGGCGCTGTACGCGAAAGCCGCGGATTATGCAAGAACTCGCGGAATCCTGATCGCCGACACGAAGTTTGAATTCGGACTGCTGGGCGATCAACTCATTCTGGCCGATGAGGTCCTCACGCCGGATTCCTCCCGGTTCTGGCCGGTCGATCAATACCAGCCCGGCCGGCCGCAGGAATCCTTCGACAAGCAGTTCGTACGGGATTATCTCGAAACCACCGATTGGAACAAACAGCCGCCCGCGCCGCATCTGCCGCGAGAGATTATCGAGAAGACCTCCGCGAAGTACCGGGAAGCATTTACCAGCCTTACCGGCGAGCAGCTTTGAAAGGACGGCGGCATTGAACTGGCTGGACCTGACACTCGGGGCGATGATCCTGATCTCCGCTGTCGCAGCCGCGCGCAAGGGCCTTTCACGTGAAGTGATCGGGCTTGCCGCCTCGCTGCTGGGCCTGCTGCTGGCAGTTTGGTTCTACCGGTCCGCGGGCGCGCGCCTAGCCCCCTATATCAGTTCGGAATGGGCGGCTTCACTCGGCGGATTTATTCTGATCTTCTTCGGTGTGCTCATCCTGGGGGGCATTCTTTCGGCCGTCGTCGGCCGGTTGCTTAAGACGATCGGCCTTTCCATGGTTGACAGGCTCCTGGGGGCAGCTTTCGGCTTGGTGCGAGGC
>JALYXI010000389.1 GCA_030947245.1 Acidobacteriota bacterium | reverse complement strand
GCAGAGGATATTCGCTTCCGGAACAAAGGTGCTGGTAAGCGTGAAGGGGCCGGTGGCATTGGGAAGACCGTTGACCACGGCATAGTAAGTGCCCGCTTCGACGGGGTGCTGAATGGAAGCGCCGGCGTCGACCTTACGGCCGTCCTCATCGCGCAGAATCAGGGAAGGCTCGAAGCCAGTGCCCTTTGCTTTCAATTGCAAGGCGCCGCGAACCGGGAAGATGACACGGTACGTAACAAAAGCGGTTCCGTCGGAAAGTAAGCAATTCGTCGGAGCCAGTTCGGCAGTTTGGCTGTCATTCGGATTCAGCGTGAAAGGGGGAACGCAGTTTTGCGCCAGCAGCGGTGCCGCCGTTAGTAAGATCCAAACCCACTTCACACGTAAAGTGTATCGAATCCACAGCGCCTGGCAGGTCCCGCGATCTAGGGCTAGCGAAGGTAAAACAAGCTCAGGCGGGGAAGCCCCGCTGCTTCCAACGTGCGCCGCTCCACATACTGGCGCTCCAGCATGGCAAGCTGGGGAGCGGTCATCTTCCCACGGTAGGGCCGGAGCTGCAAATCGAGGTCACGGCGGATTTCAAGCGCAATCGAATCCGGCTGCGCGCTACGAACCAGAGCTACCAGTTTCTCTTCGAGAACCGTAAGAGACTGCTCGAGCGCTTCAAGATCATCCTGGACTGATGCGGCGAGCGAATGGAGGCTGGCGGCAATCCCCGCAAATTGGCCGGACGGGTGCGAAAGGAGAATGGCCGCGTTTGACAGAAGGTATTGCTGCACGGCATCCGGAGGAAACGGATCGGCCGGCGCGGCGGCGGGAATGGAGTCCGGCATTCGCTGGGCTGCAAGGAGAACCGCTTGGGCGCAGAAAGCAAGTGAATTCACCTGCTGGGTTTTGACGCGGCGCGCACGCCATTTTTCAAAAGCGCCATCAATGCCGCGCAGAACCGCTTCCAAAGGTACGCCGGAGTTTTTCCAACTTTCCACAAGCGCCCAATCGAGCGGAGAGAGCAGGAACAGGCTGCTCCCCCGGGCGCGCTGGAAGTGCTCTTCGATTTCGGTGAAGTAATTGAAGTAGTTGATCAATCGCGCCGCTGGAGACGGGCCCAGATAATTTGGAGGCCTTCAAGGGTGAGGTATTCGTCGAGGTTCTTCAGGTAGCGCGAGTTGGGGGCCATGAGATGGGCTTGACCGCCGGTTGCGACCACGCGCGTTTCGGGGCCGAGTTCCGCGATCATCCGTTCGATGATGCCGTCAATCGCGCCAAGCGCGCCGTAATACAGGCCGGACTGCATGCTGGCGACCGTGTTTTTGCCAATCACGTTTTTAGGCTGCTGAAAATCGACATACGGGAGGCGGGCGGTCTTATTGAACAGCGCCTCCACCGAGATGCCGACCCCGGCCGAGATGACGCCGCCCAGGTATTCGGCTTGGGCCGAAACCGCATCGAAGGTGATCGCGGTACCGAAATCGACCACGATGCAAGGACCGCCGTACTTCGAGAAGGCGGCAACTCCGTTCACCAGACGGTCCGCCCCAACTTCCTGCGGATGATCGATACAGACCGCGAGTCCGGTGTCCGTTTCGTGAGAAACGAAGACGGGCTCTGCGTGAAAGTAACATTTTGACATCTCGGCGAGCGATGCGTTCAAAGGCGGAACCACGCTGGACACGATCACTCCACGGACCTGCGCGATGTCCAGGGAGGCCAGAACGAAGAGATTGTAAAGAAGGATGCCCCACTCGTCCGAGGTCTGGTCGCGCACCGTGCGGAGGCGGCGGTGATCGATCAGACGCCCGTTTTCGAAGACGCCGACGGTGACATTGGTATTCCCTACATCGAGCGCTAGAAGCATAGATCAGGCGGGGCGAACGCCCCCGGCCATTACCGTTTCTATTTGACCATCCAACTTGCGCACCAGCAGGAAGCCGGAATGGTCGAGTCCGGCTGTCACTCCTTCTATATGGCGGCCACCCACATCCACTCGGACACGCTTCCCCGAAGCGAAGCTGGACGAATCGCAAAAGATCTTGAGGATCGCGGCTTTGCCATTGTTCGCGAGGATCTGCGATGTACTTTCCACAGCAGAAAGGAGGTTGTGAAGCAGTTGTTCGCGATCCGTTGCGGCGCCGGAGGCAAGCCTGAGGGAAGTCGCCTCCTCCTGGAGATGCGGGGAGAACTTGGCGTGATTCACATTGACGCCGATTCCCGCGATGACAACGCCATCGGAGAACTGGACCAGGATGCCGGCCGCCTTCTTGCGATGAATCAGAATGTCATTGGGCCAGCGCAGATCACACACCAGTCCAGTAGACAACGTAATTGCTTCCGCAGTGGCAAGGCCCAAGGCCAACGTGAGGACCGGAAGTTCCGTGGGCCCCAGCGGTAAACGGAGAACCACGGAAACGTAGAGGCCGGAACCGGGTTCGGAGTGCCAGGAATGGCCGTGCCGTCCGATACCCCCGGTTTGCGCTTCCGCCACCACCGCTGTTCCATGGGGGCGACCGTCCGCAGCTAACGACGCGGCCTCCAGCATGGTGGATTCCACGGTACCGAGCCGGATTATTTCGGGCGTTTGGGCGCTCACAGCAGATTCAGGCGAAAGCTGATATCGACCGCACGGGCGGAGTGCGTGATTGCTCCCGCGGACACAAAGTCGGCGCCGGTTTCCGCGTAGGCCCGAACGGTGGAAAGGGAGATGTTGCCGGACAGTTCGACTCTGGCGCGTCCGGCAATGACGGCCACCCATTCGCGCGCCTGTTCGGGAGAGAGATTATCAAGAAGCAGGTGAGTGGCGCCGGAAGCAAGCGCCTGATCGCGCTCCGCTTCGGTGCGGACTTCAATTTCAATGGGCAGGTTTGCATGGGCCGCCGCATTCAGCGCGGAAGCCACTCCGCCCGCCGCGGCAATATGATTATTCTTGATCAGAACCGCATCGTAAAGGCCCATTCTGTGATTGGTGACTCCGCCCGCCGCGGCAGCTTGCTTCTCCAGAGCGCGCAAGCCCGGAGTGGTCTTGCGCGTATCCAGCACGCGGCATTTCGTTCCTGAAACAGCGCCTGCGAATTGGCGGGCCAGAGTCGCGATTCCAGACAGCCTTTGGAGAAAGTTGAGCGCAACACGTTCGCATTCCAGCAGGGTTCGGGCCGGGCCTTCGACGGTAGCGAAGATGTGGCCCGCGGGTATGAAGTCGCCATCGGAATTGATCAGGGTCAGGCGATCGACACCGCCTCGCTGCGTGTATATTTCGTCCAACAGCGCTATCCCGGCAAGCACCATCGATTCACGCGCAAGAAAAATCCCTGACGCGCGGCGGCCCGCCGGGACGCACGCTTCCGTGGTGATATCCCCGGTGCCGATGTCTTCCGCAAGCGCGATGCGGACCACCTCCGAGACGGCGCTCATTGCGCGGTGAAAGCGCCTTCCAGCTTCGCGAGTTGGGTGCGATACCCGTCCAGTTTCACTCGCATCGCGGCCACGATATTTTCCGGCGCTTTGGCCGTGAAAGATTCGTCGGAGAGTTGCCGCTCGGTATTGGCGATCACCTTGCGAAGCTGAGCCGCCTCCTTATTGGCGCGCGCCGGGTCGGCTGCGCCGGTGCTCTCCGGCAACGTGAGGACCAGATCGAACTCGGGGGTCGAGCGCACGGCCGGCGAGTTTGTCGGCGCGTAATCTTCACGTACTTGCAGATTGACATTAGCAAGCTTGAGAACCGCATCGGCGTGCGCGCGGGCGAGGGTGGCTGCAGGTCCACGGGAATAGAGTGTCCCCGGTAGAACAAGTTTTGGATTGATGTTAAATTCCTGGCGCAGATTGCGCGCGAGCGAAACCATGTCCTGGAGAATCTGCATTTCCTGCTCGGCCCCCGGATCCGAAAGCTCCCGGCTGTATTGGGGGTAGCTGGCGAGAGCAATGGATTTACCGCCGGTGCCCAGCCGCTGCCAGAGTTCCTCAGTAAGAAACGGCATGACCGGGTGGAGGAGGCGCAGGGACGCTTCAAACCCGGCGAGCAGGTTGCGCCAATCGGAATTCAACCCGGAGTTTTCCTGGAACCGCAGTTTCTTCATTTCCAGGTACCAATCGCAGAAGTCACCCCAGAAATAATGCCAGACGCTCTGGGCCACCTCGTGGTACCGGTGCTGTTCAATGGCGCGATTCACCTGTTCCGCGCAGGCGTTCAAACGGCTGAAGATCCACCGGTCTTCCAGGCTGTGGCCTTCCGGAACAAAAGCGGCTGGATCTTCGGGAGTCCACGGCTGCACGCCCGAACGGTCCATATGAAAGAAGAGAAAGCGGGCGGCATTCCAGATCTTATTGGCGAAGGCGCGCGCGCTTTCCATGCGCTCCGGGGTGAACACGATGTCGGTACCGGGCGCGGCGGCAGTCAGCAGCGCCATGCGAACTGCGTCCGTGCCGTACTGTTCGGTCACGATAAGAGGATCGACCGTGTTGCCCTTGGTCTTCGACATCTTCTGGCGGTCGGCGTCGCGCACCAGACCATGAATGTAAACTTCGTGGAAGGGAACATCGCCCATAAACTCCATGCCAAGCATGATCATGCGGGCCACCCAGAAGAACAGGATATCGAAGCCGGTGATGAGGAGGGTTGTCGGATAGAAAGTGCGCAGATCAGGCGTGTTATCCGGCCATCCCAGAGTGGAGAATGGCCAAAGTCCCGAACTGAACCACGTGTCCAGCACGTCGGTATCCTGGTGCAGGTCTGTGCTGCCACAACGTATGCAGGTCTCCGGCGCTTCCCGGCTCACGATGATTTCGGCGCAATGGTTGCAGTACCAGGCCGGCACGCGGTGCCCCCACCAGAGCTGGCGGGATACGCACCAGTCGCGAATGTTGTACATCCACTCGTTGTAGGTCTTGGTCCAGTTCTCCGGGACGATGCGGATCCGGCCGGTCTCAACGGCGCGAATGGCCTTGTCAGCCAGAGGCTTGGTTTTGACAAACCACTGAGTCGAGATCAGTGGCTCGACCACGGTCTTGCAGCGATCGCAGCGGCCAATGCTGAGCGGGTGTTCCTCCGTCTTAACCAGAACTCCGGAAGCTTCCAGATCGGCCAGTATCCGCTTGCGGGCTGCAAACCGGTCGAGCCCGGCATAGGGGCCCGCGGCTTCGGTCATACGGCCGCGCTCATCGATGACTTGAATTCGCGGCAGATTGTGACGCTTCCCGGCTTCGAAATCGTTGGGATCGTGCGCGGGGGTAACCTTGACCACGCCGGTGCCGAACGCGGGGTCAGCGAGATCGTCGAGAATGATTGGGATTTCCCGGTTCGACAGGGGCAGCATGACGAAGCGGCCATGCAGCGCGGTGTAGCGCCGGTCATGGGCATTCACGGCAACAGCCGTGTCGCCGAGCATGGTTTCAGGCCGCGTGGTAGCGACGGTCAGGAAGCCTCCGGGCATTCCCACTACGGGATAATTCAGGTGCCACAGACTACCGGCCGTTTCCTGGTGGCTCACCTCCAAATCGGAAATGGCGGTCATGCAACTGGGACACCAGTTCACCATGTACTCGCCACGGTAGATCAGGCCGCGTTCGTAGAGGCTGACAAAAACCTCCCGCACGGCACGGGAAAGGCCGGGGTCCAGGGTGAAGCGCTCGCGGCTCCAATCGCAACTGGCTCCCATGCGGATGATCTGGCGTTTGATCGTATCGCCGTACCGCTCTTTCCACGCCCACACGCGGCGTTCGAACTCTTCGCGGCCCAGTTGAAAGCGGTCGATGCCTTCCGCCCTGAGCTGGCGATCGACCACCATCTGAGTGGCGATGCCGGCATGGTCGGTACCGGGAAGCCATAACGTATCGTCGCCGCGCATGCGGTGCCAGCGGACCGTCACGTCAATCTCGGTATGCTCCAGCATGTGGCCCATGTGCAGCACGCCGGTAATATTAGGCGGGGGAATCACCAACGAGAAGACGCGATGGCCGGGACGCGCAGTGGCGCGAAAGATGCCGGAATCGATCCACCACTGTGCCCAGTGCGGTTCAAAGCGCTGTGGCTCGTATACTTTTTCTAATTCCATGGAGAGAGTTGCTTTTAGAATAACGAAACAGATTACCTTCAGTTCTGTAAATCCATAATAGGAACAGATGCAGAACAAGGAAGTCGCCCGTGTGCTTTGGGAAACTGCCGACCTGATGGAGATTGCCGGGGAAGACTCTTTTCGGATTCGCAGCTACAGGAACGGAGCGACCGCCGTCGAGGGTCACACCGTAAGTGTGGCCGCGGTCCTGGCGGACCCGGGGAGCGCACTGACCGAAATTGCGGGGATCGGGAAGGGCCTGGCGTTCGTGGTTCAGGAGATTGTGAGCCGCGGATCCTGCGAGCGGCGTGATGAGTTGCTCTCCCGTTTTCCCTCTTGTGCGTTGGAGTTTCTGAAGATTCAGGGATTGGGTCCGAAGAGCATTTCACTTCTATTTCAACATTTTCAATTGCAATCCATCGATCATTTGGAGCGGCTTTGCCTGGACCGGAAGCTGCGGGATTTGCCGCGCATGGGAGCCAAACTGGAAGAAAAGGTGCTCCGGTCCATCGCGCAGTACCGGTTGCGCACGGGACGATTCTTACTGAGCTTTGCCGAGCAGGCTGCGGACGAACTGCTGGCGCAATTGCGGGGAGCCGAAGGGATCACGTCGGCTCTGGCAGCGGGAAGCCTGCGCCGCGGGCGGGAGACCGTAGGGGACCTGGACTTGCTCGCGACCGGACCGGACCCCGCAAAGGCGCTTGATCTGATTGCAGACCATCCGCGCGCCTACGAGGTCTTAGGGCGCGGGCCCAACAAGACCAGCGTAAGGCTAGGGAGGGAAGGTCTGCAAGTAGATGTGCGGGCTTTGCCGCCAGAGAGTTTCGGCGCCGCCATGCAGTATTTCACGGGCAGCAAGGAACATAATGTCGCGATTCGAATGCGCGCCATCCGGATGGGTTTCAAGTTGAGCGAGTACGGCCTGTTCGGCGCTGAAGACGAACTGCGCATAGCCGGAGAAACGGAAGAAGGGGTGTATCGCGCCCTTGGGCTACAGTGGATTCCACCGGAAATCCGGGAGAACCAGGGCGAGATCGAACTAGCCCAGGAAAACGCGCTGCCGCGCCTGATTGAACCCGGAGATATTCGGGGCGACCTTCACATGCACACCAGCGCAACCGATGGCCGGGCCACGCTGGAAGAAATGGCCGAATCGGCGCGCGGGATGGGATACGAATACATAGCGATCACCGATCATTCCAAGGCGTTGGCCATGGCCAATGGCCTGAACGAGGAGCGCGTCGTGGCATTCGCCAAACAGGTTCGGGACATCAACCGGCAAGGGCTGGGCATCCATATTTTCGCGGGACTGGAATGCGACATTCTGAAAGACGGAACGCTCGATATTGCCGAGGATGCACTGGCGGAACTGGACTTAGTGATCGGCAGTGTTCACAGCCATATGAACATGGATTCCACGGAAATGACGGAGCGGCTGCTGCGGGCTATGGAATCTCCGAGTTTGCGCATATTGGGGCACCCTACCGGCCGGTTGCTGCTCAGCCGGGAGCCTTATCCGTTCGATCTGGATGCGGTGTTCGGGACGGCCGCGAAGAGAAGGGTTGCGCTTGAGGTGAATGCCAGCCCGGAGCGGCTGGATTTAAGTGCTCAGATGGCTCGAGTGGCGAAAGCCAAGGGCGCCCGCTTCGCAATCTCTACCGACGCACATCACCCGAAGCATCTTGCGGGAATTCGGTTTGGGGTAAAAACGGCGAGACGGGGCTGGCTGGAGAAAGAGGATGTGGTGAATACGTTGGGCACGGAAACGTTACAGGAGTGGTTGGAACGTGGCGATTGACAGGTTGCTACTTCTGCGAGATATGGGACATGATCATGGCGAGCGCGCCTGCGCCTAAGCCCTGGACCAGCGTGGGGTGTTGGGCGTAAAACTCACCGGCGCGGTCCACAATGGAGGGATCGTTTTGTTGAGCGTGTTCGGCCAAACCCTGAACCGCTGCGGGAGAAACCTGCTGCGCTTGCTCCGGGGTCACTGTGCTGCCGTGCGTCAGGCCGGAAAGACCGCTTAACAATCCGCCGGAAAGAGCCGCAGGCCCGACAGCGCCAAGGAGCTGATTCAGAATCCCGGCGCGCTGCTCCCCGTTCGACTGGCCGAACATGCTCGATACCATTTGGCCGAAGGGCGGCGTTTTATCCGAACGGAATGCGTCTGCCAATCCAGGCGCCAGCGCCGATGGCGGCGCATGTTGGGCAACATGCTGAAAATCCTGTTCCACGTTCGCGGAGTTAGTGGCACCTCCTCCGGTGTACTGCTGTAACATGCTACCGATTTGACTCATCCAACCCATAATTTTCTTCCTTTCTGAACAGAAACGGTAAGCACGCAAAGTACCGATCGTTCTGGTCCAGAATATAAGAGTGAAAATAACTTCGTCAAAGGAAGTGTACCGGAGCAAAATTTTCCGGGTGACGGAAGACCGGGCAAGCGACGCTTCGGGATTCGAAATCCACCGCGCCATTGTGCGCCATGCCGGGTCCGCCGTGATGATGCCGGTGGAGGAGAACCGGGTTCTGCTGGTGAGGCAGTTTCGCTTACCCGCGGACAAGGAGCTTTGGGAATTGCCCGCCGGTAAGGTTGATGAAGGAGAAGACCTATTGGAGGCCGCCCGGCGTGAGTTAAAGGAAGAAACCGGCTATGCGGCGAAGAACTGGCGCACGCTGGTCTCCTTTTTTCCGACGCCGGGCTACGTGGAAGAGCGGATGACCCTCTTTCTGGCTACGGAGTTGACGGCTGGTGAAGCGGCGCCCATGGATGACGAGAGGATCGAGACGCGCTGGTTCGGGCGCGACGAATTGCGCAAAATGGTTTATTCGGGAGAAATTGAGGACGGAAAGACTTTGATCGGTTTTCTGCTGTGGGATGCGGACAATGATTGAGTACCGGGATGCCCCGAGTGAAGTACGGGCGGTCTATGACGACATCATGACGACGCGCGGAACGGACTGGATCAACAATTTCTGGAAGGCATTGGCGCTCGATCCCGCAACCTTGCGGCGTACGTGGGAAAGCATCAAGCAGATTATGGCTCCCGGTGCGCTGGATGCGGTCACGAAGGAGATGATCTATCTGGCCGTGAGCGCGACCAACCAGTGCCCGTATTGCATTGCGAGCCACACGGCAGGGGCGAGGAAGGCCGGTATGACGGATGCGATGTTCGGGGAATTGATGGCGGTGGTGGGGATGGCGAACCAGACGAACCGCCTTGCGAGCGGGTATCGGGTGGAGATTGATGAACAGTTTGGGCGGTAATCTCACTCGACGCACGTTGCTGCTGGGCGCAGTACTTCCCTTGCTGGCGGCCGCTCCGTTTCCGCCGCACAAGATTGCGGATGACCTGTATTACGTCGGTACGGCCGACCTGTCCTCATACCTGGTCAAGACGGACGCTGGATTGATTCTGATCAATCCAAGTTTTGAGAAGTCTGTTCCGGAAATTCGGGCGAATATCGAAAAGCTGGGATTCCGATTCTCCGATGTGAAAATCCTTCTGATTAGTCATGCGCACGACGACCATGCCGCCGGGAGCGCACTCGTGAAACGTCTGACCGGGGCGCGGTTTATGGTGATGGATCGCGACGTTCCGGAGATCACCGCGGGCGGCGTGGGTGATTTTCACTATCCCGCGATGCGTTGGCCTCCTGTCAAAGTGGACCGGGTATTGCACGATGGCGATACGGTTAAACTGGGCGCCGCGGTTCTGACAGCGCATCTGACGCCTGGACATACCAAAGGCTGCACCACCTGGACCCTGCCTGTGACACTGCAAGGGCGGCGCTTGAAGGCCGTGATTGTCGGCAGCCCGAATGTGAATGCGGGATACCGGCTGGTGGGAAACAAGCAATACCCCGAAATCGCCTCAGATTTCGCGCACACCTTCCAGGTGCTGAAAGGCCTGCCGTGCGACATCTTTCTAGGCGCGCATGGGGCGTATTACGAAATGGCCGCAAAGGTGAAAAAGCTGGACGCCGGTGATGCGAATGCGTTTGTGGACCCGGAAGGCTACACGCGGTATGTCGCGAACCGCGAGCGGGCATTCCGGGACGAACTGGAGCGGCAGAAGACTGGCAGTTAGATCCGCCGGAACTTGCCCGATGAATGCTCCAGCAGATCGGAAACGGTACGGTGCGTGACGGGATCGCGCCAGTTGGGGACCAGATCGGCCAATGGCGCCAGCACAAAGCGCCGTTCTCGAAACCGGGGATGCGGGATTTCGAGATCCTTCGTCTTGAAGACCGCGGACTGATAAAAGATGATGTCGATGTCGATGGTGCGAGGCCCATTCCGGACAGTCCGGACGCGCTTCATGCGAGCTTCAATGGCGTGAATACAAGACAGCAACTGAGGGGGGAAAAGATTGGTTTCGGCTTGGGCCACCGCGTTCAGAAATAGCGGTTGGCCCGTGATCCCTTCCGGCTCCGTCTCGTAAATTGGGGAAAGCCGCTGGATGGGAACGCCGCTCGCGTTCAGTTCGCGGACAGCTTGGCGGATATTCTTCTCGCGATCGCCCATGTTGGAGCCAAGACCTAAAAAGACAGTTTTCAAAACAGTTCGGGCTGCGCGCCGGGCTGCCAGCGGCGTTCTACACCGAAGTAGTCGAAAGCGCGCTCAGTAGCCATGCGGCCACGGGGCGTGCGGTGCAGAAAACCGAGTTGAATCAGGTACGGCTCGTACACTTCTTCTATGGTTTCGGGTTCTTCGTTTACTGACGCGGCTATGGTGTTGATGCCAACGGGACCGCCGCGATATTTTTCTAGCACGGCGCGCATGATCTTCTGATCGATCTCATCGAGCCCGTGGCGGTCCACCTCCAATAGATCGAGCGCGGTGCAGGCGGTTTGTTTCGAAATTTGGCCGTCCGCGCGAACCTGCGTGTAGTCGCGAACGCGGCGGAGCAGGCGGTTGGCAATGCGAGGCGTTCCACGGCTGCGGCGCGCGATTTCGGCGGCGCCTTCGGATGCGACGGTGACGTTCAGCAGTTTGGCGGAGCGCACGACGATAATGGTCAGTTCCTCGACGGAATAGTGATTCAGGTGTAAATGGAGGCCGAAACGGCCGCGGAGAGGTCCGCTGAGCAGGCCCTGGC
>JALYXI010000368.1 GCA_030947245.1 Acidobacteriota bacterium | reverse complement strand
CCGCCCACCCGCACCCTGGACCTCTCCCTCTTCAAGGACTTCGCGTTCACGGAGTGGATCAGGCTACAATTCCGGGCGGAGGCGATTAACATCGCCAATACGCCGCAGTTCAGCACCCCTGATGCATCCATCGGAGATGCGAAGCTGGCCGCCACCGCCACCGCACCCGCAGTAAACGGCAATGGCAACTTCGGCAAGGTCCTCGGGGCTCAAGTCGGCACGGAACGCCATGTCCAGTTCCAACTCAGGCTGCAGTTCTAAACCTGATCGAAGCTGTTTACGACTAAACGCGCGTCTAGGTTTCGCTTAACCAACTGAACACCAAACGTTTCAGGCTCGGGATGCTTGACGGTGCGGCAGCCGGGATTTACCAGCTCAACTGAACCAGCGACACTCCCTGGCGCGGCAAACGAAACTCCAAAACCGCGCCTTGGCGATTTAATTCTATATAACGCGGCGATTCGAGTTCCTGCAAAGTGCCCGCAGCTTCCAGAGCTGCATACTGCTTCGCCGCCGGGTTTTGCGGAGATCCCATTGCTTTCCACGCTGTCCAGGAATTGCTATGTGTTTCGTCGATCCGGTAATGCCGCACCAGAACGCGAGCCGCCGTGCGGATCCCGGCAATCTCCAACCGCACGCCGGTATCCGGGGCCGGCAAGTCGTCATCGTGATAATTCCAGGCCAGCACGCTCAATTCGCGCTCCGCTGCCACCGCAAGCGCATCCACGTCCGCCTTCGCGCGGACACCCTCTTGCATCAGGTCCGCCACCGTCACCGCGCCGGTGCTCTCCGTCTTCACGCGATCGCCATGCATCAACCCGGCCATACGGAAAACATTCAACACGGGCTTATCGATTCCGTTTGTCGCTAAAGTGCGCAGTCCATCGAAGTAGGGCTGGTTTTCGAACTCGAAGGCCCACGTCAGCATGCCCGCAATATTTGCCCCGCTACTATCCGCCAACGCAAAGATATTCTTCATCATCACGGCCGTATACGCCGGATACAGAGAACCGTTGCGATACGCGTTCTGCGGATACACGCGGGCCGAGCAAGCCGCGCATCCTTCGGGATCGGATTCGCTCAGCACAATCGGCAGGTTGCGAAACTTCGGAAACGAAGTCACTATCTGAAATCCGCGGTCCACATCCTGCGCATTCTTCGCAATACCCATTCGCACGTGGTCTCCGGTCGTAGTTGGTTGGCCCTTCGCGTGGTAGGTGACGAAGTCCAGCGGAGCGCCGATTGTACCTGTCGCTGCATTCCGGCCTGTTGAACAATGTTCCAAAAACTGCGTGAGGAAATCCGCGGCCTTCGCGCTCGCTGGCCCGGTTGTCGCCGGCCCACCCACTCTAGCTTCCGGCAAAGCACGCTTCACCGCATCGGCCGCGTAGTCGTAAAGCTGATTGAACTCTTCGGGAGTGCCATGCCAATAGCTGATGTTGGGCTCGTTCCAAACCTCCCAATACCAGGTTGCAACCTCTCCGCGCCCATACTTCTGTACCGTGTGCTGAACCCACTGGTGCACCAGTTCCCCCCACTTCTTGTAGTCTCGCGGCGGATAGGACCACCCGATGCTGTAGTCAGGATTCTTGCCGCCCGGAATCCACACCGGGCGGTACGGCTCAGGCTTAGTCGAAAGCGCCTGAGGCATGAATCCAATCTCAACGAACGGCTTCGCCCCCGCTTTCAGATACGTGTCGAAGATTCGGTCCGTGATCGTCCAGTCGTAAATCGGTTTTCCCGATGCATCCTCGGTGTAAGCATTGGTCGACCCCCACTTCAGCCCGGGCGTGCCGTCCCCCGTGGCCAGCATAAAATGCGTCCGGATGTATACGGGGCTGCTGCTCAGTGCCGCCAATTCCCCCACAAGCTTCGCGCCATTTTTTGTGTACGTATAGTTCGGCTCGTCGTAACCGAAATATCCGTAGATCGGCTTGTACGGGCCAAGCTTGCTAGCTGCATCGACCCGGATCACGGCTTGATTCTGCGTAAGAGCGCTGCCGACGGTCAAAAGAAAGAGGAGTAGTGTTCGTCTTGCCATACAATCAGCTACGGACTATATTTGTTTCGACATAACAAGTCAATTATGAAAACCGGCAACGTTCTACTGATTACACTCGCGTTTCAGCTGTCTCTTCTTCAGGGACAAACCGCGAATACCGCCGTGATTCAGATCGATGCCGGCCACCCCGCCGCGCGCGTCAGTCCGATGCTCTACGGCATTATGACGGAAGAGATCAACTATTCCTTCGATGGCGGAATTTACGGGGAACTGGTTCGCAATCGCAACTTCAAGGAAGATCCCGCTACTCCTGTCCACTGGCAGCTCATTCAGGAGCACGGCGGAACCGGTTCCATGTCGCTGGACACTGCTGAGCCGTTCAACGCGGCCATTCCTGTTAGCTTGAAACTTACTGTCAGCCAGGCTAACAAGAAGGGCCGGGTCGGAATCGCGAACCAAGGCTTCTGGGGCATCCCGGTAGAGCCCAACACCCGCTATCAGGCCTCGTTCTACGCCAAGGCTAGTCCCGATTTCGCCGGGCCGATCAATATTTCGATCGTCAGCAACGAGGGCACAACCGTACTTGCCAGCGCGCATATTGCGAAAGTGACCGGCGGCTGGCGGAGATATCAGGCCGTTCTTTCCACAGGCAATGTTTCACCCTCCGCGGAGAACCATTTGCTGCTCTCCACGGGCGCGCGGGGCACCGTCTGGTTTAGCATGGTGTCGCTATTCCCGCCCACTTGGCACAATCGCCCTAACGGCAATCGAGAGGATCTCATGAAACTCCTGGCCGAGATGAAGCCGTCATTCCTGCGCTTCCCGGGCGGCAATTACCTGGAAGGCAACACGGTGGCCACGCGGTTCGATTGGAAGAAAACCCTCGGCAACATCGGCCAACGCC
>JALYXI010000347.1 GCA_030947245.1 Acidobacteriota bacterium | reverse complement strand
GGAACAGTTCGTTGTTGTAAGTATCAGTAGACCGCTCGCTTGAGCTTGGGCAAGGACGACGGCAAAGCCATCCTGGATGGTGGGAAACAGAAAGATATCTCCCCACGCATACCACTCTGGCAACTGGTGCTGCGGCTGTCGGCCCACCATCTCAATGGAGCGCCTCAGCTCTCCTATATAGGCCTCGGCTGTCGCAGGTACATCGCCTACAAATCGAAAGAGAAAAGGCTCTCCGGCGAGGCTCTGGACGATCTCAAAGTAGTCCTTCAATCCTTTCTGGGGAGACAGCGTGCCGACCGTTAAAACCCGAATTGGGTTACCGGCGCGAATCCGCTGCGCCCGCGCAGCTACAACGGAACTGGATGCCTGAAAGCAGGCTGTATCCACCCCGAGTGGCAGAACCGCCAAGCGGTCAGGACTCACGCCCTGGCCTAGGAAGCTGTTGTAGGCAAACTGAGAGAGCACCAGGATAGAATCGGCGAGTTGGTATTCGCGTTCTTCCCGCGCGATCGACCAGGCGCCGGGGCGTTGCGCTGGAAGCGCGCAGCGGACCTCCTCTTCGCGCAAGAGCCGATCCTGCTCTGCGATATGACAGGAGCCGCGAACAAGTTGCTTGAGTGTTCCGGCCGGCAAGTCTGCCCGAAAAATTTCTTCAGCGATACCGCTATAGGCCTGGACCACGTCCCAACGCTCCCGCATAATTCGGGACGCTGCCCACCGGCCGAAAAGCCGGTGCACTGAACCCTCGAGGCTTACGCTGCAGAAGCGGTTCAGCCTGTGCACCAGCCGTGCCAGGACGCCGTGTGACGGGAAACTCTCCACATTCGAGGCATTCAGGCCAAAACGCCGAACCGCCCACTTGGGATAGTTGGTAAAGACCCGCACCTCGTGCCCCGCTTCGATCAAGGCCTTGGCTAGATCAAAGGCGAAAAATCGTCCGTGCACGGCAATCGCGATCTTCATTTGCCTGACAGCCCAATTGTCAACAGAATTGTTCGCAAGCGGTCCGCATACGTATGCCGCCCGTTGCGGACCAGATTGTGAGCGTTCTGTGCAAGATGTTCGCGTTCGGCGCCGTGTGAAACCAGCCAATTCGCCCTGTCCAACATCTCACGAGGAGTTGAGAAGTAAGTCACTGCTTCTCCATCGCCGCCGAATACCTCGCGATGCTCGGCCGTATCTTCCGCCAGCATGCAACCCCCGGCCGCGGGTACCTCAAAACTCCTCATCGAGTGACCATCGCGGTTGGCGCGACGAACCAGGCACAGAGCAACCTTGCTGGCCGCTAAGCGGCGGCAGAGCTCTTTGGGGTCAAGTTGGCCTCCGCTCATTCCTCTGGTCTCCCGGAACCGGTCCCAATAAGAACCGTACAGGGCGACGCGAAGCCCTGCCTTCCGAAGAGCGGCGATATAGGGGATGCGGTCTGCGTCCGCTCCCCCTGCAAAGAAAACATCCGAATCGAATCGTTCTTGCTCCACTTTAGATAGACCCGTGGAAGTAAAAATGCTTGGGTCATACCCAAATGGAAGATAAGAAGTTTCGGTCTTTGGCGTTGCTTTCCGCAGATCGTCCAAGTTTGACCTCCGGGTTGAAAACACATAGTCATACTGAGCAAGTGCCAAAAAAAACCATGCAGCGGAATGGGCCGAATTCCACGGATCATCTGTCAAGTAATTTACTCGAGCGATGCCCATTTTTCCGATTTCGTTAAGGGCCTGTGCGTCAATCGGAGCAATCCCGGTCGTGAGGATCGCCTCGGGCCGGTCCCGTTCGCAAGTCTCTACCGCATTCTGGCTGAATACTCTTAGCAAAGGAGGTGTGTGGCCTCGAAAATGCCAATGCCACCGTCGAACGAGCGAAAGTCCTTCCATCGCTTTGCGCGATTCCAAGATCGTTGTGGCGACTGCGAGTTCCCGTCCGGCGGACTCGAAACTGCCGCCCACATTGGTTCCACCCCGATTTCCCACGATCAGCAGTCGCCGAAGTTGCTGGCGTTTGGCCTTGGGTTCAGTGGCGCCTAAAGTTGTATTTTGCGAAAGCATGCAGCTTGGACTGACAAGTTTGAAACAAAGAGATCGGCACTGCGAGACCGGCGAGTGACATCATCACGTACATGATTCGGATACTGAGCCGGTCCACAGTACGTAGATTGGTTTGGTGTAGGATATTCCTTGGTCGCATACCAAGACAGATACCTACTGCGTAATGCCAGGACTGCACTCGCCGGTACTCTACGATCCAGAATGGATATGTAAACAGAAGGATTTGCGAAAATATACGGAGTCCAAGGGCCGAACCGTCAGGTGCAAACGGGCGCACGGCATCAAAAACAAGAGATCCCATCTGCCCTAGGGGAAGCCGCCGCTCCCTCAAAGGCCACGCCTTCACCCGCGGCCTCTTGGCGTAGCTGTCGACACTGGCTCCTTCAAGTAAAATGCTCTTCTGAACCGCGATCCCCGCTACCTCAACCAAGTCAAACCCTTCTGCAATGATCCGGCAGCCGAGATACATCTGATACATCTCACTGCCATCCCACTGCGTCGTTGCATGCGACTGTGCCCGGTCGCGCCTCAGGATCAGACCGCTCACGAAACTGAAGTTGCGGAATACGCGGACGGCAAGTTCGGGACCGGACCGCCGTAAGGCCGTGGAGGAGGAGCGGCGATACACTCGCTCCCCAGAATATTCAGCGTAGTTGGGAATCACTACGCCAGCAGTGGGATAACACTCCAGCACTTGCCGTAAGTCGCGCAGAACGTGGGGGTGTGACAACTGATCGTCGTTCCCCATCAGCAGGCAGAATCTTCCCGAAGCGAGAGCAATCGCTGTCCGGAGATTAGCGTCGTACCGGACGTTTAATTGCTGCTGGCGAAATACGAAGCGCATCTTGAGTTCTCGGAGCAGCGTCCGGAGTTCTTCCTGCCGGTGATCCGGTGAACAATCATCAGCGATACAAAGCTCGAAATCCTGGCAGCTTTGCTCCGCCAATCGCTGACACGCCTGTATCAGAAAGGACGTCCGGTCATACTGCGGAATGCAAACGGAGAAGTAAGGGGCAGCCATGTTCGCTATACCAGAAACGGCAGCACCGGGCTGAACTGTGTTTCGTAATTCCAATCGTCTAGAATGCGACGGCGTCCCGCGTTTCCCATTTCTCTGACCCGATCGCGGTTCTGATACAGCCAAAGGACGGTGCGTGAAACGGCCTCCGTCTCTTCCACTTGGCAAGATACGGCATAACCTGGCCGTACAAACATTTCCTCCCACTCAGGTGCTTCTGGAACAAGGAGAGCGAGACCGCAAGCCATATAGTCGAAGACCTTGTTCGATGCACCGGCAAGCGCGTTTAGATTTATGTCGCTGCTTGACGGAGGGACCGACGCAATGCCGACATCTGCCGACTTACAAATCTCCAGGAGTTCTCTCCTCGGAACCGCCGTCATGATCTCTACCCGGTTCCGCACGCGAAGTTGCTCGGATACTTCCAAGAGATGACGCGCATACCCGACCTCAGGAGAAGTTTCATACCCCACAACCCGCAAACAAATTTCGTCCGGCAGAAACCGCAACGCTCTAACCACGCTCTCTGGAAGCAGAGTGGGCGAAAGATTCCCGTGATAGTAGAGAACGAAGCGGCCCGACTCGTTCGTCACCCGGATGGGAACTTCGCTTCGCGACGGACAATTCCAGACAACGGTTACTCGACGCGCCCCTGTTTGCGCTGAGAAACGTTCCGCTCGTTTGCGATTCGGAACGATGCAGGTCATTGCTCGCCGCGCTAAGAGTTGCCGACACCTGTGTTGAAGAGAAGAAAGCAACCCGCAGCGCAGTACAGGACTGTCATGTTCGTGATAAATAACTTTAGTGTCCGCAATCCACGTAGCAAGCAAGGCCGCAGGCGCTGATAAAGGGTCTGACGCATAGACCACGTCCGGTCGCCAAGAGATGATTTTGCAAAAAGTCCAGAGCGTAAAACGGGCAAAATGGATTTTCTGCCGCCATCCCGGAGCGGCGTAAGGCATCTGCCACAAAGCGATGCGGGCATGCGGCGCACCATTTAGATTTCCGGTTCCGAAAACTCGAATCCCAAAAAACACAACATGCCATCCTGCATCCGCCAACATTCGCGAACTGTGTTGAAGGGGCGGATACCCGCCAGGATTTGTATATTGGACATATAGGATTCTTGTCTGTTGCCGTGCGTCTGCCTTCCCCAAACGTCAACTCCCGACGTCAGACGTAGGTCGCATACGCCTGGCAATCGTTCCCCAAAACACGGGCATACACCAAGTCCATGTCGGCAGCAGCAGCCGGCATTCGGCGTGGCTCCGGCAGTTCTTTGCTAAGCGCATCGAGAACCGTATCGTCTGTCGAAAGCAGACGCAACGCGCCGCACCAGTCAGCCGTTGAGAGCGGGTCCAGCAGCAACCCGGTAATGCCATGCTTCACCAATTCGGTGATACCACCGAGCCGGGATCCCAATACGGGAATACCGGCGGCAAAGGCTTCATAAACGACGAGCGGTCCAGTCTCAAGCCATTGCGACGGAACAACCATCGCGTCATACTGCATCAGTGTGTTTATCGTCTTACCGGCCGGCATCGGAGCACGGAACTGGATTCGGCCATCTCCAGCGGCCACTTTTTCCAGCACTCGGGCATAATCTCTTCCCGCTTGGCCCTGAATCACCAGGAACAGGTCGAGAGAAACACAAAGCTCAGGGCAGCTCCGCAAAGCTTCAATGATCCGGTGAGCCCCCTTTTCTTCCGAAGCCCGTCCCAAAAAAACCAGCCGGATCGGTTTCGATCTCTTTCCCCGTTCCGGCGTCTGCTTTGTAGAAGGCTCCGTAACACCCTGGCGAGAAAGCGTCATTTTTGCGGAGTCGGCCCCATTTAACGTCAGCAGATCCCGCACCCACTCGCACACGGCAACGATATGGTCGGCTTGATTGATAAGTTGGCGAAAGGCAATCTGCCGAACGCGCATAAGATAAGTCATGCCGAACGCGATCGCGATCCGGCCAGTTACGCCCGTAGCGAGCAGTTGTTTACCTAGGGACGGCGGGGCGCTTCCAAGCACCTTGCTAGCGATCGCACCTAACCCATAGCCGTCCAAAGCGCACTTTGCACAGCGGGAAACGTCAAGGATCCCGTCGCAGACCGACCTGCCGTTTTCAAGCAATGTGCCGCGTTGGCAGCTCACGGTGGGAGTGTGATACGTAAATACGACCTTTGCCCCACGCGCTTTGGCCTCATCGATTAACAGAATCGAAATGCTACTCGTGAATGCGTGCAGATGCACGATATCTGGCCGCATCCTGTCAAGAACACGCGCAAACGAGGCAGCGGCGATGGGATCTCCTTCACCATAAATTTGGGCTAGCGGCAATGCCGTGGCGTGCGCAAATCGATGAACAGTTAAACCTCTATGGTCGTAACATTGGTCAGCGGTATCCGGCGCCGCTATCTCTGCATGTTTTCCATTGGCGACTTGTTGGCGGGCCAACGCTTCGACATAGTTCTCTGTTCCACCCGTGGAATCCGGAGCGAAACAATACGGTACATGCAAAACCTTCATGCCCGGTTTTCCTGCGTCTTAGCTACCGAATTAAGGCCAAAGCGTGACCAGGACTTACAGTTCTCATACAGTTCGCGCGGCAAAAATGTAGCGGTGAACCGCCGGAGGAGCGCTACGGACGTAAGTGCCGGCATGTTACAGATTGCTCTCCAATAGCATCGCCGCGCATCCGAATTCATTGTGGCCCCAAAGTACTTATCCGCCAGAGTCAGGTACTGTCGCCCATATACGCTTCTGCGCTGGGATTGTTTCTTCTGCTCGTGTCCCGCGTCCGTCTCGGGTGTTTGAAACACGTGCTGGAGCAAACGGAAAATTGACGCTTCTTCCGTCCCGTCGAGCGTAATTCGACTGTGCAGATTCCCGGCATGTACCCGGTAATCGGCCAGCACTCGATTGCGAAAGTAAAACTCGCATTGCCGTGCCATTAAGACCGTGAAATACCAGTCATGAAAGGCAAGCGAGGGCGGCACGGGCAGGCAATTCAGCCATAGTTGCCGCCGCGCGATAATTGTCGGCGCGCAGATAAAATTCTGGTGCAGCAAAGGAATGAGCTCCCCTCCCTTGAAATCGCGCTGCTGATGGACCAGATCGCAAGAATCCTGTGTGCGCTTTCCCTCAGAGTCGATCAGGCAGGCGTCAGCATACACCAGTCCCACTTCGCTGTAATTGTCAAGTATAGGTACCGCTTCACTTAGAAATTCCGGGCGATACCGGTCATCGGAGTCGATACGCGCCACATACTCACCGCGGGATTCTTCCAATAAATGCCCAATGCTCACCGCGTGCCCCATGTTCTTTCGGTGAGCGATTACGCGAAGTCGAGGGTCCTTGAACTTGCGTAGCGTTTGCAAGGTTCCGTCGCTTGAATGATCGTCAAGCGCTACAATCTCGAAGTCGTGCCCGGAATTCATTGCTAAGACGCTTTGAATGCACTCCCCTACATAGCGTTCCGTGTTGTAACAAAGTATAGCGAAGCTGATCTGTGGAGTGTTTGACGCAGTCATACCACCGCCGTTTCTAGAGTTGAACGCTGCGCCACGTGAGCTGCTGCCACCGTAGCCCAAACTCGAGACCAGTGCATTTTTCCCTCACGAAATTTTTGCCAGTAGCGCCGCAAAACCCGGTCGTCCAAAATCCCGCTGCCCAGCGAACGAGCTTCCAGTTCGCCGGCATGAGCAAGCATCCATTCGGAAAAGGGGAATGTAAATCCTTTCTTGGTTGTTCGTGCGGCTCGGTCTATCGTGGAATGGCCAATCGCTTCAGCTAGCCGCGGCTTATTTACGTTCCGCGATAGCCGGCTGGCCGCACTGGAAAGACAAGCTTTGTCAACTACTTCGTTGTCGAGGTAAGGCACCCGCAACTCAAGCGAGTGAGCCATGCTAAAGACATCAGCATCACGTAAAAGTTGATCGTGCAAATAGCGTTTCATTTCGAGGTAATGAAAGCCGTCGGTCAAGGACCGCCTCTGATTCGAATTACGGCGGAGTTGCCTGAAGGATTCTGCCAGCAAACCTTCCATGCGCGCCGCACTGAAGCCCAGTAGCTCGCTCACCTGTCCTGGAGGAAAAAGCCCTCGAAAGAGCAGATAAAGGCCTTCCTCTTGGGGCAGAAAGCGAGTATATGCAAACCGCTGCCAGCGTTCCTCATCGTGATATCTGCCGAACAATGCTGCGCTGCTGCCAATCTGCTGTTGAAGCCATCCCGGCGCACCGACATACCGGCGCAGAAGACCTCCCGGCAGTCCCATCCGGCGGTAATGCGAGTAGCCGAGAAACACCTCGTCGGCCCCTAATCCGGACAGAACAACTTTCCATCCCCGCTCGCTAGCCGCCTTCGAGATGAAGTACGTGTTTACGCCATCGGCGGTTGGTTGATCCATGGAGTTGAGAATCGTCGGTAGTTCGCTCGCGAAGTCTCGCGCTGTAATCAACACCTCTTCGTGATCCGCATGGAACGCCCGGGCAATGGCCTTAGCCTCAGTTCCTTCGTTAAAATCCTGCTCAACAAAAGTGATCGTTAGCGTTGAGACCCTATCTGTTCGATATCGGCTCGCGAGAGCTAGCAGTCCAGTGGAGTCCATACCGCTGCTCAGGAAGACTCCTACCGGGACGTCCGCCTGCAAGTGGTCTTTAACTGCCTCTCCCAGAAGACTGGAAAAATCAGAGCTCCAATCTTCTTGGGAGTGAGAAAGATCCCAATATTGCTTGAGGGTCGTTCCCTTCCGCCCGAATGCAAGAATGCGGCCCGGTTCCAAACAGGAAACCCTCTTATAGATTGTCTTGGGACTTGGCACCGATCCAAAGCAGAAAAACCCTGCGTAGGCATCTAAGTCAATTTCCGGAGTGGTGCTGCCACTTCGCACTAGGGCTTGAACTTCAGAGCCGAAGATAATCTTGTTCTGGCTAAGGACATAGTACAGAGGCTTGATGCCGACCCTGTCACGAACGAGAAACAGAAAGGGGGCCCCATTCCCTTCACTGCTCAGGTCTAAGTCACACAGCGCGAACGCAAACATCCCACGCAGTTTGCTGCTGAGCGCCTCGATTCCCCACTCTTCATACCCGTGTATCAGGACTTCTGTGTCGGAATTGCTCCGAAAGGTGTGACCTCTCTGTCTGAGTTCAGACCGCAACGGCAGGAAGTTATAGATCTCCCCATTAAACGTCACCCAGACCTTCCCGGTCTCGTTCGACATCGGTTGTTTTCCGTTGTCACTAAGGTCAATAATGGAAAGTCTACGGTGCCCGAATGTTGCCGGGCCGGCAGCCCAGATACCCTCGCCGTCTGGGCCACGATGTTCCTGTGCGCTCAACAAACGGGAAACAAGCCCCCGATCCTCGGGAAAACTTCCGTCTGTCCGCACAATACCGGCTATTCCGCACATTGGTTTATTGGTCGGTAGCTACGATTGAGAACAAAGATTGTTCTTGATTTCCGATGCATACCTCACACCTAGCCTGATTAGCTGGCAAATCGCCGAAATTTCATCGCTTCCGATGCTCTTTCCGGTAGGCAGTGCAAGTACCCGCTCCGACAGTTGCTCGGTTTCGGACAGCAGAAGACCCGCTGAAGGAAAATACGATCGATAGGGCTCCATACGATGACAGCCCGGGTAAAAATACCGCCGCGCGAGGACGTTTTCAGCGTGCAAGATGCGGAGGAGCAGGTCGCGCGTGAGACCACACTCTTGCGAGTCTACTTCGAGAATCGCATATTGAAAGTTTCGCCTTTCGTTTCGGTCGTACTCATACATTTTTATTCCAGAAAGACCGGCTAATTCCGCTCGATACTGCTCATAGTTCGACCGATTGGCCGCTATAAAACAATCAATGCTCTCAAGGCACGTGAGCCCCATCGCAGCCGAGACTTCGTTCATCTTCCCATTCGTGCCGATATAAACCACACGGTCATACCCTGCGAATCCAAAGTTTTTCATTAGGCGAATTTTGGCTGCAAGCTCATCATCGTTGGTGACAACTGCGCCGCCCTCCAGGGTATTGAAAAACTTCGTTGCGTGAAAGCTGAAAATCTCCGCGCGACCGAAGTTGCCAATCATCCGGCCCGCGTGTGAAGCGCCGAAAGCATGCGATGCGTCGAACAAAAGAGCCAGATTCCTTTCTCGCGCAATCTCCGAGAGCTGGTCGATAGCACATCCTTGTCCCCAGAGGTGTACGCCGATGATACCCGAAGTTCTTGGCGTAATCAGACGTCCAAGAACCCGGGGATCGATCGAATGGGAGGCAGGGTCGACATCGCAAAAAACAGGAGTGATTTCCTGCCACTGGAGCGCATGGGCTGTGGCAACAAAAGTAAACGACGGGACAATCACCTCTCCCTTGAGACCCAATGCGCGAATCGCGATTTCGAGCGCGATAGTGCCGTTGCAGATCGCTATGCAGTGTGCGACACCGAGATACGCCGCCACCTTTGCTTCGAATTCCTGTACGAGCGGACCGTTGTTTGTGAACCAGCCGCGGTCGAGAACATTGTTCACCCGATCCAAAAACCGCTCGCGATTCCCAATGTTCGGCCGGCCAACGTGAAGAGGCGCGGCAAACGTAGCCTGAGAGCCAAACACGGCCAAGTCTCTCCAGCTTGTCTTAGAAGGAGGAAGGCCCAGTTGCCGAACGGCTGCGGTGGTCACAAGTATCTCTCTCCTTCAAGTCGCGCGCGAACGACTTTTCCCGGGATTCCATACGCGACAACATGATCCGGCACGTCGTTGAGAATCACAGCCCCTGCTCCAATTACGGTGTGCTCGCCGATCCTGCGCCGATGAATTATCCGCGCCCCGAGGCAAACAGCGGAAAACTGGCCAATTTCGGTTCCACCGCCAACTACCGCCCCAGGAGCCAGGCTCGCAAAATCGTGCAATCGGCTGTCGTGATCAAGCGAACTGGCGGTATTCAAGATGCAACCCCGGCCTGCCGCGGCGCCGCTATTCATCACCGCATTGGCGAGAACAACGGTTGCTTCCCCAATAGACGAAGTCCGGGCAATCTCTGCGGAGGGATGAATGATCGCCGGAAATCGGAGAGGTGCAATCTGCCGGATCAAATCTTGCATCCGCGCGCGTTGCCAGTTATCCCCGATTGCGATTACAGCTCCGAAGATTCCTAACTGTTTGTGCAGCTCGGGAATGCGGGTCTCGTCTCCTAGGATCGGATATCCGAACGCGGTCAGGGCATCAGTACGGTTACTGTTTATACATCCCGCGATTTCGTATCGATTCTGCTTCTCAATCGCGTCGGCAAGCACCGAAGCATGTCCGGATGTGCCGACCAGAATCACGCAGTCCAAGCGGCCGCCCTTTGCTCGTCCACAGACTGCTCACCGGATCTCGTCCATTCAAGCGATGGGCGTACCGCGCCCGCCCATTTGCCATACCACTTGAATTCACGAGGAATGTCATGAATTTCGAACATAACGGTATCTGCGTGATCTAACAGAATGGTTGAGGTATCTTTCACGACCATTAGCCGTACTCGATAGAAGCCGTCGTTTAGTAAATTGCCCGGTATATGGCAGGTACCTTGCTGTAGACCAGCGCTCAATTGGGCAGAGGGCGAGATCGAATTCAGAACGCAAACCCCTTCTCCGTTGTAGAGATGTAGGCTCAAGTTTAGAAATTCTCCCGGTAAATAGTTCCAATACGAAAATTCGATACCGAAAGCCGTCACTACCCGTAGATGTTCCGGGTCGTCTGCGACTATCCGGGCACGGTGGAGGCGAATGTCACTGTTGCCGGGAGCTGCCAGCGGATCATCCCATTCCTGGTCGATCATGGATTCCGATGTGGTGGATAGATATTCAGTTACCACTCCCGCAGCATCGCCATCCCTCACCAGTTTGCCGCCGGAGAGCCAGATGGCGCGATCGCATAGGCTTTGGATCGCTGTCATATTGTGGCTGACAAACAGAATCGTCCGCCCCTGTTTCGAAACCTCGTTCATCTTACCCAGGCATTTTTTCTGAAACGAGGCATCCCCGACAGCTAGCACCTCATCAATAAGAAGAATTTCAGGTTCCAAATGCGCGGCGACGGCGAACGCTAAACGCATATGCATGCCACTGGAATACCGCTTTACGGGGGTATCGAGGAACTGCTCAACCTCTGAGAATGCCACGATCGCATCGAATTTGCGCCGGATTTCTGCCCGGCTCATTCCAAGAATCGCCCCGTTCAGAAATATGTTTTCCCGCCCCGTCAGCTCTGGGTGGAATCCGCTGCCAACCTCGAGCAACGATCCGACTCGACCGTGAACTTCCGCTCGCCCTGTCGTCGGCTCCGTGATTCGAGATAGGATCTTGAGCAGAGTGCTTTTGCCCGCACCGTTGCTGCCGAGAATTCCGACAACCTGTCCTCTCTTGATTTCAAATGACAGTTCCGTAAGGGCCCAGAACCATTGCTTCTCCAATTCGTCAGCCCTGCGCCGCCCTTTCAATAATCGCCAACTGCCTTCAAAGGGACTGGCAAGACAGCGTGAAAGCGTGTCGCGCAAAGCCTTATATCTTTGGGGTTGAACGCCGATCCGAAACTTCTTCGAAAGATCTTGAACTACTATGGCCGAATCGCTCATCCGGTCTAGACAAGGTCGGCAAAGTTCTTTTCCATTTGGCGAAAGTAAATCCCTCCGCTTATAAGGAGAAAGGCCGCCGCACCCATCGACGCGATGACGGTTGAAACCGGAGGCGGCGCTCCCGCAAACAACACCCATCGGAATCCGTCCACAACTCCAACCATGGGATTCAGACCGTATGCCACACGCCAGGCGCTTGGCACAAGGCTGCTCGGATAAGCAATCGGAGTGGCCAGCATCCAAAGCTGAGTCAAGAACGGCACAACATACCGTACATCCCGGTATTCTACGTTGAGAGCGGCCAGCCAGATTCCCGCCCCCAAACTGGCTGCGACCGCCAGCGCAACAAAGAGTGGCAGAAGCAGAATCACCGGCCGGGGCGGATAGCCGTAGTACAACATGGCTCCGGATAAGAGGAGTAAACCAACGAGAAAATCAATAGTCCCGGAAAGAACCGCGGAAACCGGAATGGTCAGCCGCGGGAAGTAGACCTTGGTAATTAAGTTCGGATTAGCAACCAGACTGTTGGCCGATTGGGAAAGACCGTTGGCGAAAAGTGTCCACGGGATGAGCCCCGCCAGAGTAAACAGAGAATATGGTATTCCGTCTGACGAAATCTTTGCGAGATGCCCGAAGAAAAGCGTGAAAACCAACATCGTCAGCAAAGGCTGGAGAACAGCCCATGCCGCTCCGATTACAGTCTGCTTATACCTGACCTTCACCTCGCGCCAAGTTAGCAGATAAACTAACTCACGAAAGAGCCAAAGATCTTTTAGATGGAGACCTACTATACCGTTACTTGGCTGAATTACAACCGTCGCGAAGGGTAAGGGGTTTGGCATAAAAACAAACAACGGATTACGGAGTAGCTGCCAAGCCCAGCGGGGCCGGCAGCATTTGGGACAATCCGGCAAGCCCACCTAGGAAAGGAAAGCCCAGTGTTCGGGTCGCCCGATCGATATTTGCCACAAATCGCACTGTCTCGATGCTGCGGGGTGGCTCTATCTTGATCTCCGAAGCTGACCCGGTCCGAGCGATAATCTCGCGTGCGAGCTCCACTATGCTCACACCGGTTCCGCTACCGATATTCATGGGGCCGTTGATTTTGGGACCGGTGCCTGCAGCCACCATCGCGTCCACCACGCTGTGAATCCAGACCAGATCCAGAACCTGATCTCCGCCAAATAGCAGAATAGGACTGTTACTTGCGCACAACTCGAGAAAAGCGGGGATGACACGATCGCGGTCGCGAGGACCATAGACATTCGAGAGTCGCAGGATCACCGTTTCTAGGTCGGCCCCGAATATTTCACACCAGAGTTCGCCTGTGACCTTGCTCGCGCCATAAGGGTTTTTCGCCTGAAGCGGCGCATCCTCCGAAACAGGAAGAACTGCGGGCTCTCCGTACACCTCGCGCGAGGAAGCAAAAACAACGCGGCGAACGCCAGCTATCCTCGCAGCCCTAAGCACTTCGTAGGTGCCGACGACATTCGTTTCGAAACATCGTTCGAGGTCACTCGACGCCCGCAAAACACTTGCCTCGGCCGCCAAATGATAAACCACAGAAACTCCACCCATTGCGTCTGCCAGACTTTCACGTTCGCAGATCCCTGCTCGCACCAGGCGTATACTCGAAAGGCAGCAGCTAAGATTTTCGATTCTGCCGCGGCTCAGGTCGTCGATTACGATCACCTCTTGGCACTGGGAAGCAAGGCGCTCAACTAAATGGCTGCCTATGAAACCCGCGCCTCCTGTTACAAGGATTTTCAAAATGTCTCTTCAGACCCGTCGCGCAGACTGGTCATAGTACACGTAACGTTCCTTTTCGGCGTGTGTCGGACTCCAGTCGTTAAGAATCGTTCCAATTAACGGAATTCCATCTTCGGTCAACTTCTTGCCGCACTCGACCGCCCGGTGCCGGTCTGTAATTCCCGAACGAAAAATAAGAACGATGCCGTCGGATAGCTTTCCGATCAGCCTTGCCTCAGGGAACTGCAGCATCGGAGGAGTGTCGATAATGACAATCTCGAATTTCTCCCGCAATCGCTCGAATAATTTAGAGATCAGTGTCGAGTAGAAGAGCGGGCCCAATTCCTCAAAGGAGAGATTGCCGCTGGTCATTAGCGATAAACCCGGTACTCCAGTTGACTGAATGCACCGGAGAAGTTCTTCGTCGGTAGGCGTGTTTCGATCAGACCCGAGCTCGCGCAATCCGCGGGCATTCTCCACGTTGAACATCTTGTGCAGGTTGGGGCGGTGCAAATCTGCGTCAACCAACAATACTCTTCGGTTGGTTTGCGCCCCGACCACCGCTAGATTACTGGCAATCGTAGTCTTGCCTTCACACGGGCCGGGGCTTGTCACCACGATCAGTTTTGAGCGGTCCCTCCCCGCATCCCCTAAAGTGATCGCCGCCAAGGCCATTCGGAAGGAATCCGACAACATCGACCGCTTAGACTGCCTCCAGCTAGCCACGGCATCGGGTCCGCTATGAGTCGTAAGGACCAAGCCGCCCTTCGGGGACTGCTGTCTGAATTGTTTCTTTAGAAAAAGAGGTACGTGCCTACGGGCGTTTGCACCTGCTGACGGAATTACGGCAAGCTCGGGAACGTTCAATAGAGCGCCTGCAAAACCGGGGAAGTACACCTTATTCGTGCTGAGTCTTGACGCAGATATGCCCTTAAGAGCAATCAGCGAGCAACCGAGCAGCGCTGCCGCCCCCGCTCCCTGCAGGGATTTCGTCGCCGGATTCGGGGAAAACGGTGCAGGCGGGGGCGTTGCGGCATCGATCTGCCTTGCGTTGTTAGTCGGTACCGCCGCCGTGATCCCCGCTTGGTTGGCTTGCAACAGAATCGTGTTTAAAGACTGCCTCAAAATCTCAGCATCACGTTTTAACATCGAATACTGCGCCGCCCGGTCCGATTGCGCAACAACTGAGTGAGACAGGCTCGCATAGGCCCCGGAAAGGACCTGCTCACGCTTCGATGCCGCGTCGTACTCATTCCGGATCCGCTGAATGACATTCGATTTTTCTTTTTCCAGGGTCCCGCTCACTTGTGCAATCTGATCCTCAATTCTCTTTACTTTATAGTGACCTGGCATCAACGTAGTCAAAAGTGCTGCGCGCTCACGCTGTAAATCCGTGATCTTACTCTGATAACCACGCAGAGTCGGATCGCTTAGGACATCAGGAATGGAGTCGGGCTGGTTAGTTAACGTCATTTGATACTTTGATTGCTTCGCAATCCGCTCGGACTGAATGGCGGCCAGATCCATTTGAACTTGCTTGAGTTTGCTCGTGACCAATGTTTCCTGATCACCTATAAAGACGCTTCCGGTCTTATTCACAAACTCCTGAATCCGGTCCTCAGCTTGATCTAGCTTACGTTTTGTTTCCTCCACCTGTGTCGAGAGCCATTGCGATGTCCGCAATGCAGTGGAGAGACGCAGTCGCAAGTTTTGTTCCAGGTACTCGGCCGCAAGGGTGTTCAAATATTGCGCTGCAACTACCGGATCCGTAGAATCCGCACTGATTACGATAATCCGCGTGCCCGGCAAAGTGCGCGCCACAATTGTTCTGGAGGCGACTTCGAGAGCTTCTGCCGTCGCGGTCTGCGGACTTTGAGGGCTTATGCTCAGTATGGATCGGAGTTTGGTCAGCCTCTTGCCTTCAGGGGGAAGGCGAGGGGTCACCGTCTTTTTAAGCCTTTCGAGAGCGGCGCTCCGTAAGGAAGCGCTCTCGATTATGCGCAACTGCGTCATGATGTTGACGCTGTTTGGCGAGTAGTTGCCCAATCCCGCCTGCGGGTCGACCACGTTCATATTCATAAAGGTCTCATTGAGACCTTGGACCTCAAGCGTGGTAACAGCCTTGTAGATGGGTGGCTCCCGAAGGTAAAGCACAAACCCGACTAACACGCCACATAGAACGGTTACTAGAAGTCCGTAGCGGGCACGCTGCAACTCAGGCAAAAAACCAGCAAGCAAGCTGGTGTGAAAAGACGTGGAGGAACTCTCCATGCTGTCATGTTGCGCATGTGTCGGCAGTTCCGCATGGTGGGCGGCTGCTGGGATCGGCGGTGATGATGTTCGTTCCACTTTGGCCTACCGCACACCGAGATAAACCAACGTAGGGAGAAGAGGGACGGCAATCAAAGCAACACGCTCCCAAGTACCCCGCCGCGGGCTTTGCGGTATATACAACAAATCGTTCGGGAGTAGTGGATAGTCGTTAGCCTTTCCCGCCAGGATTTTACGCACATCGATCGGAATTTCGCTACGGCGGTCCGTGTCGAGCACAGGCCGAAGAATTCTCGCTTTTTCAGGAGCAGCATCTTTGGTCAAGCCGCCGGCCATCGTCAACGCCTGCGACACGGATAACGATCGCCGCTCGCCGAGTTCAATCTGGCCGACCCGTATCACCATTCCGTTGACGTAGACCATCTCTGCCTTTTCCGCTGTGACCACATCGTACGGCTTCAATGTCAGATCCGCACCGGCAGCCAGGCTGTCCTGAAG
>JALYXI010000335.1 GCA_030947245.1 Acidobacteriota bacterium | reverse complement strand
TGAACATCTCCACGCCCGTGACCACCGTCTTGCGGGTGGGCCGGAAGCCGACGATTTCCATCTCCTCGCCCACTTTGCAGATGCCCGATTCGATTCGGCCCGTGACCACGGTGCCGCGGCCCTGGATCGAGAAGATGTCTTCAATCGGCATCAGAAACGGCTTGTCAATGGCGCGCTCCGGAATGGGAATGTACTTGTCGACGGCTTCCATCAGCTCATCCACCGTCTTTTCCCACTGCGTTTCGCCGTTCAGCGCTCCCAAAGCCGAAACGCGAACCACCGGCAGATTGTCGCCGTCGAACTTGTAGCTGGTCAGCAGCTCACGTACTTCAAGCTCCACCAGATCGAGCAGTTCGGCGTCATCCACCATGTCGACCTTGTTCATTGCCACCACAATGTTCGGCACGCCCACTTGGCGGGCCAGCAGGATATGCTCCCGCGTCTGCGGCATAGGGCCGTCGGTAGCGGCAACCACCAGGATCGCGCCATCCATCTGCGCGGCTCCGGTGATCATGTTCTTGATGTAATCAGCGTGGCCGGGGCAATCCACGTGCGCATAGTGCCGGTTGGCCGTCTCATATTCCACATGCGCGGCTGCGATGGTGATGCCGCGGGCTTTTTCTTCCGGCGCATTGTCGATGGAATCGAAGCTCCGGAACTTATTCTTCGGGTTGTGCTTCGACAGCGTTTTCGTGATGGCCGCCGTCAGTGTGGTTTTGCCGTGATCGATGTGGCCGATGGTGCCCACATTGACGTGCGGTTTACTGCGATCGAATTTCTCTTTTGCCATGAATCGTATCTCCTCGCCTGTTACTTGCCCTGAGCCTTGCTGATGATCTGTTCCTGCAAGCTCGACGGAACCTCATCGTACCGGCCGAAATGCATGGTAAAGCTGCCCCGGCCCTGCGTGCGCGACCGGATATCGGTCGCATAACCAAACATTTCCGATAACGGAACCATTGCCTTAATAATCTGCGTAGTGCCGCGCAGCTCCATCCCCTCCATCCGGCCCCGCCGCGAATTGATGTCGCCGATCACGTCGCCCATATACTCTTCAGGAACTACTACCTCAACCGCCATAATCGGCTCGAGCAGCACCGGGCTCGCCTGCTTCACCGCTTCCTGAATCGCTTTCGAACCGGCAATCTTGAACGCCATTTCTGAAGAATCGACGTCATGGTAACTGCCATCGAACAAAATCGCCCGGACATCGGACATCGGGAAGCCCGCCATAATGCCGCGTTCCAGCGCTTCCTTGATCCCCGCTTCGGTCGGTCCGATGAATTCCTTCGGGATCGCGCCGCCAAAAATCTCATTTACAAATTCGAAGCCGGTCCCGGACGGCAGCGGCTCCACACGGATTTTCACCACTCCGTACTGGCCCTTGCCACCGGATTGCTTCACTTGACGGCCTTCCGCCTGGGCTTTCTTGCGAATCGTCTCGCGATAGGCTACCTGCGGCTTGCCGACGTTGGCGGCCACATTGAACTCGCGCATCATGCGATCCACAATGATTTCGAGATGCAACTCTCCCATTCCAGAGAGAATCGTCTGTCCGGTTTCCGGATCCGTCATGACGTGGAACGTGGGATCCTCTTGAGCCAGCTTCTGAATCGCCATGCCCATCTTTTCCTGATCGGCCTTGGTCTTCGGCTCAACAGCCAACTGAATCACAGGAATCGGAAAGTCGATCGGCTCAAGCGTAATCGGCGCGTCTTCATCGCAGATCGTATCGCCGGTCGTAACATTCTTCAATCCCACGGCCGCGCAAATATCACCGGCCAAAATATCCTGAATCTCTTCACGCTTGTTGGCGTGCATGCGCAGTAGGCGCCCAATGCGCTCTTTACGGCCCCGGCCACCGTTATAGATCGTATCGCCCGTATTCAGCTTGCCCGAATACACACGGAAAAACGCCAACTGACCGACAAATGGATCGGTCATGATCTTGAAAACCAGCGCGGAAAACGGCTCGCTGTCGGACGCGGTACGGATGACCACCACTTCCGGATCGTCCACATCGTGCCCTTCCACAGGGGGAATATCAAGGGGCGACGGCAGGTAATCCACCACCGCATCGAGCATTGTCTGGACGCCCTTGTTCTTAAATGAAGATCCGCAGATCACCGGGAAAATCTTCATCGCGATGGTCGCCTTGCGGATGCCGCTCTTTATTTCCTTCGAAGTGACCGCTTCGCCATTCACGAATTTCTCAAACAGGGCGTCATCGGATTCCGACACGGCCTCGATCATCGCTTCGCGGTACTGCTGCGCCTGCTCCACCAGATCGGCCGGTATGTCGACAATGTCGAACTTGGCGCCCAGCGTCTCATCGCGCCAGATCACCGCATGCATTTCGACCAGGTCGACAATGCCTTTGAAATTTTCAGCGGATCCGACCGGCAACTGAATCGGTACCGGACGCGCCTTCAGCCGGTCCACAATCGTTTGCACCGAATGGAAAAAATCCGCGCCCACACGGTCCATCTTATTGATAAAGCAGATACGCGGAACCCGGTATTTATCAGCCTGCCGCCATACGGTTTCGGACTGCGGCTGCACCCCTGCCACCGCATCGAATACCGCCACCGCTCCATCCAGCACGCGCAACGAACGCTCCACCTCGGCCGTAAAATCCACGTGGCCGGGAGTATCGATAATATTGATCTGGACGTCTTTCCACTCGCAAGTTGTCGCGGCGCTGGTGATCGTAATACCGCGCTCCTGCTCCTGCGCCATCCAATCCATCGTCGCCGTGCCTTCATGCACTTCGCCGATCTTGTGGGTGCGGCCTGTGTAATAGAGGATGCGTTCGGTGGTCGTGGTTTTGCCCGCGTCGATGTGCGCGGCAATCCCGATATTCCTCATCCTCTCAAGCGGTACCGTTCGTGGCATATTCCTTTAAGATCCTGTCTTTCTAATCCTTTCTACTACCAACGGTAGTGCGCGAAAGCCTTGTTCGCTTCCGCCATACGGTGGACATCGTCGCGCTTTTTGATCGCGCCGCCTCGCATATTGGCGGCATCGTTCAATTCGTTTGCCAGCTTCTCCGGCATGCCCTTTTCGGCCCGGCCGCGAGCGTTGGTCAAAATCCAACGGATCGCCAAACTCGTCCGGCGATTTTGCGGAACTTCAATCGGCACCTGATAATTGGCTCCACCCACCCGCCGCGTTTTCACTTCCAGGAGCGGCTTGCAGTTTTCCACCGCCTTCTTGAACACCTTTACCGGATCGTCATTCGCACGATCTTTCAGTTTGTCCATCGACGTGTAAAAGATCTTCTGGGACGTCATCTTCTTGCCGTCCCACATCATGGAACATATGAACTTCTCAACCAGGGTCGAGGCAAACACCGGGTCGGGAAGCACCTCCCGGTTCTCAACACGTCTTCGGCGCGGCATATTCGATAGACTCCGATTCCTACTTGGTCGCTGCTTTCGGGCGTTTGGCGCCGTACTTCGAACGGCTCTGCTTACG
>JALYXI010000303.1 GCA_030947245.1 Acidobacteriota bacterium | reverse complement strand
GGATGAGCGCTTTAACAGGCGATGGCGAATTGCTCCTCAGCCGCTTCTATCCGTGCGGTTATTCGGCGGATGTGTCAGGCGGGGTAGGGAACCTAAATGGTTCTGCCCCTTTCACTTCGTGTTCATTCACCAGAACCGATTGTGAAGCAAGGGGTATGTTCAAGGCAGACAGCCGTGGCCAGAAGACTGCCCGGTTCAGCGGGATCGAGTTCGTTCCTTCCACAATCACGGTTCGCAGCGCCGGCGAGAAGGGTACACATCTTTCTCCCGTGAGTGTAAACGAAACGCGGTATAACGACTTTGTTCCACTTCTTTACGGAACGGCTTGGTACGCTCCAAGCGTCGTTTTCGCCCGCAATGATGGGAACCTTACGAGGTTAGAGATTCTACTCGGCGTCGGCGAGATGCAGGCGGTACACAAGGTTCTCGTTAATGACATTGACATTCCAATTGGCCGTTCCGGCCTGAATATGACCGGCACAGGCTGGTTTAACGTTGTAACGCCCGGGACTCGCACGGGCGCCTTCAATTCGGACTTTGCAAATTCTACAGGTGCGCCGCTCGGTGATCCTTACGGCGGGCTCGCCGTACTGTCCGTGGTAGTCCCAAACCGGATCAATAACGGCAACTCTTTGCCCAATATCAAAGTTTTGGCGGACGGCGTGAAGCTAATGACCTTCGATTTGGGGGGACTACCAATTGGAAGAGTGTTCACAAATAATCCAGCTTGGGTGATTCTCGACGTTCTTCTTCGAAACGGGTGGAACTCGGCAGAGATCGATTTTTCGAGCTTCGCAGCAGCTGCTGTCTATTGCGACGAGACCATCGCCTCCCAAGATTTGTACGGGCAGCCCGTCCGAATCTCGAGATTTCAGTGCAACTTGATCCTAAAGAGTAGAAGAAGTGCAGGGGATGTGCTTCGAGGAATTCGGAACGCCTCCCGACTGTTTCTTACATTTGGAACAGCGGGACGGCTTCAACTTTCCGTTGAGAATACGCTTGCTCTCCAGCAGCCGGACAAACGAGATTCCTCAAATGCGAAGTCAACCCTGAACGGGGGCTGGCCCGCGTACGAATTTGGTGATGGGACCAGCGGAACTTCCGGAATATTGAGGCTGAACGACGGTAGCTCGAGTGTTAAGCTGTCCTGCCGAAGCGCGTCTGACACTCCAAATCGGCTGTCTATTGAGTTCCAGGACGCCTTCAATGAGTACCAACAGGATAGCTTTTCCCTGACCGATGCGGACGACGTTGCAAAAGTCGGCCAAGAGCTCAACTCCACGCCCAATGTTCTTGGAGTTCCCAATTACAATCAGGCGGCGAGGATCCTGATGTTTAATCTAAACAAATCAGTCCAAGGCAATCTACAGATCGAATTTCAGACTAGTGTGAAAGCCGTTGGACTTGTTCCTGGAAATATCGTTGCGATCACCTATCTTCGCGAAGGCATTCAACGTCAACCATTCCGAATTATTAAGATTGCACCTGGCCAGAACTTTCGGACAGCAACAATAACGGCGCAGGTTCATGACGACGTTTGGTACTCCGATGATGTTGAATACAGTAACGGGAATGGCCGGCGTCTGCTCTCAGCCAATCTTGGGTTACCTCGCCCGCTTTCTGGGACGGCGCTGAACGCGACCGGAGGCTTGGACTTCGGTGTTGTTGAAACTTCCAGTACCGCTGTCGATGGCGCCACGTCGCTTTTCCTGAACCTAACTGTCGTGATTCCACCGTCAATACCGGACAGCGCCCCAGGGATACCGACCATCAGTCTGGTCCCGGCGTACTCGGATGTAGGCGGCAACCTGCCCGGCGGGAATACTTTCTATTACTCAGTCAGCGGCGTGGACAAGAATGGAAACGAAGGATCACTTTCCTTTGTGGTGCGTGCAACTCTGCCAGATGAAAGTACTGCTCAAACGGTTACACTTCAGAATCTGAGCTTTTCTCCTGGCACCACGGCTTTTCATGTTTACCGCGGAAGTACCCCGGTGCAATTGGCGCGGATTGCAAGTAGTATTACTGTCGACACGAGATTTACCGATACGGGGCTCCCCCCGCAAGCAGTTCTTCCGCCTGATCCTAACTTTAGTTTCAGCAATATTTACTGGCGGTTTGAAACAGAGGGCGAGGCGAGTGCGGTAACTCATTCAATTACAACAATCGGTAATCAGAGCCTGCAATTGACAACCGATCTCTACGTAGGATACTCAGTAAGAATCGTTTCAGGACTGGGTGTGGGGCAAGAGAGAACTGTCGTCTCGAACACCAACGCGGTCCTGACAATTGATCCTTCTTGGGATATTGAACCGAATGCGAGTAGCACATTCGTGATCTCACAAACAGCGTTTCACTTTGCGGCGACCGGTAAAGGAAACCGCTTTCAGTTTGAAGTGCCAAACCGGGAAGGCGTGGTGGTACAGATTTCCGGGCGCTCTGTGAACGGAATTGGCGTCGAATGCCCCTATGAGCTATCCCCCCTCACGCGATGGAAGTTGGGTGGAGCCGGAATCAGATCGGTGGATACAGCAGTTCCCAGTTTGCCCGGATTTGCAGTTACGTTACCTGCAAGCCAAGGGGGCGCGGTCGAGTTCGCGGGCATTAGCTTTTCCGACCTTACAAATACAGCAACAGTGGTTGCGGGCACATTCAATTTATATTTCTATGACGAGCTGCAAGAAACGCAGCCTCTAGGTCTTGCGCTGGACGTCAGCGACACCGAACTCAATCTTCAGTTCGATAGGAAGGCTCTCCTAGAGACAGGGGATTTGCTTCAAATGGATAAGGAACTGGTCCGCGTAGAGATGTTGAACCCGGACGGCGCCTCTGTGAGCGTTACTCGCGGGCTATTTGGCACCGCTCCACAAAGCTATGTAGCCGTTACCCCGGTCTGGATACTTAGCCGTAAAATCGTGATTGTTCCATTTATTAAGAACTTCTTTGGCACTCCCGCCAGCGGAGATTGGAGTTATACAGTTGCTCTGGAATGTATTCGGCTGGCTGGATGTGAGTTCTTTGTTACCAATTCCCAAGGAAACAGTCCAAGTTCTGTCGCGAACTTTACAAATACGCGGGACCGTGGCCTCAGAACCCTTTCCGGTGGGCAATATTCCCTTCAGGTGGCCGGGTTTCTTGCTGTTGAATCCTCCGTTGTCCCGGAAACAGTGCTCGAAGCGGATCATTCCATTCGTGACGTTTTTGCCGTTGTGAGTGAAGCCGCTTCATCTGGGCAAATCGTAGCGGCACTCAATTTGAATTCCACACAGTTATGTCTGCTAACCTTGGCCGGAGAGTCAAAAAACTCAAACGTTGTGAACGGGATCAACCTCCCGGTTTTGAGAAAAGGCGATCACCTCAGCGTAGACATTCTTTCCGTGGGGTCCGGCGTGCCTGGGAGAGACCTTTCGATTATTGTGCGTATCTGACTTGTGTACTTGTGTCCATCCAGGCTTCCAGGTTATGTTGTTTTTGGTCGAGCCCTTTGCTACTGGTCCAGAACGTCTCCAAGCTTTACAAACTTTACGAGAAGCCCGTTGATCGCCTGAAAGAAATGATGGGTATCTCCAAAAATCGAATATACAAAGAATTCTGGGCACTGCGGGATATTAGTCTCGAAGTCGGCCGCGGCGAGATTCTTAGTCTAGTGGGCCCGAATGGCTGTGGGAAAAGTACATTGCTTCAAATTGTCAGTGGAATTTTACAGCCCACTTCAGGCCGGGTTGTGGCCCAGGGTCGAATTGCGGCTTTACTCGAGTTGGGCGCCGGTTTCAACCCTGAATTCACAGGAAGAGAGAACGTTTTCCTCAACGGTGAAATTCTTGGTCTTTCCCGCGAACAGATGAAGGATGCGCTCCCATTGATTGAACGCTTCGCCGAGATTGGAGCGTTCATAAACCGCCCCGTTAAGGAATATTCGACCGGTATGTACGTACGGCTCGCGTTCGCAACCGCAATCCACGTAAAGCCTGAAATCCTGATTGTGGATGAAGCCCTCGCTGTGGGAGATGCCGTCTTTGCAAATCGCTGTATTCGTAAGTTTGAAGAACTTCGTCAGCAGAAAACGACGATTTTGTTTGTGTCGCATGACCTCGGATTGGTAAAACAACTCTCGCATAGGGCAGTTTTCCTCCTGAATGGGCAGGTGGCCGCAGCCGGAGAACCTAGCGATGTAATCAATCGATACGTAGGCGTGGTGCTGGAGAGACAGCATCACTTCGATGAGGTTCAGTCATACAGCGCGCCGCACCTGGATCCGACCCACAGGCACGGTGACCGGGCGAGCGAGGTTCTGAACGTAACCATCCTGGACGAAGACGGAACACTGTGCAGCATTGTTGGCGTTCACCAGTACATCACGATTCGCGTAAACATTTTTTTTCACAAGATCTGTTTCAATCCAATGGTTGGAGTTCTGATACGAACGCGGATCGGCATGGATGTTTTCGGAACGAATACGAAAATTGAGGGTGTTAGCCTCGGTACGGTCGAGGCTGGCAAGAAACTCGCGGTAGCCTTTCGCATTCCGGCCAGCTTTACACCCCAGCAATACACGATCACAGTAGCAACTCAGAACGAGGATGGGACAAGCCACGACTGGCTGGATGAAGTCATGAGTTTCGAGGTAGTCGGCGACAGCGGGAGAGCTGGCGTTGCGAACGTGGAGCCCACGGTCACGTGGAATCCGATCTGACGCCTTAAAACGGATACAATCCTATATGGATGTCGCCCGGATTCAGCAAGAATTAGCAAGGCAAGGATTGGACGGTTGGCTTTTCTTCGATCATCACGAACGTGACCCGCTGGCATATCGCATTCTTGGCTTTACTCCTTCCAGGCACGTCACCCGCAGATGGTACTATCTAATCCCTGTCATTGGCGAACCACGCGCATTAGTACATCGCATCGAATCTCAAATGCTTGCCGGACTGCCGGGCGCAACATTCACATATGCAAGCTGGCAAGACCAGCAAACAGGTCTTCAGAACGTTCTGAATGGAATCAATAAAGTCGCTATGCAGTATTCTCCGCGTTGCGAGATTCCCTATGTATCGCTGGTCGATGCGGGAACCATTGAGTTGGTGCGTCAAATCGGCTGCGACGTTGTGACTTCATCCGAGCTAATTCAGTACTTTGAAGCCAGTCTGAATCAGGAGGGCCTTCGCACTCACCTGGAAGCGGGCAAGCGAGTCGATTCCGTACGCGCGGAAGCATTCCAGTTCATCGGCGAACGGCTTCGGGCGGGAAGCAGTGTCAATGAGTTTCAGGTCGCGGCCTTTGTGCGTCAAAAGTTTACTGACCTAGGCTTATACTCAGGAAGCGGTCCAATCGTCGGTGTAAATGAAAATGCGGGCAACCCTCATTACGAGCCGATCGAAGGCCATTCCAACAGTATTAAGCCGGGTGACTTTGTTCTCCTTGATATGTGGGCGAAGCTGGCCGCACCGGAGTCGGTCTACTACGACATAACCTGGACCGGGTTCTGCGGGGCGGACGTTCCAGACCGGATTCAGAATGTATTCACCATTGTTCGCGATGCGCGCGACGCGGCAATTCGAAAGGTCGAAACCTCATTCCGATCGGATGACGGTCTGAGAGGTTTCGAGGTCGATGACGCGGCGCGCAGTCATATCGCGGGTTCTGGGTTTGCAGATAATTTCATCCATCGCACCGGACACTCCATCGGCTCCGAAGTCCACGGGAATGGTGCGAACATGGATAACTTTGAAATCCATGATGAGCGAAAGCTGATTCCCTGGACATGTTTCTCCATCGAACCAGGTATCTATCTGGAGGACTTCGGCGTTCGCTCCGAGGTAAACATGTTTATCACTGATTCCCGGGCAATCGTCACCGGGGCCGTTCAGCGCGAGTTAGTCTTGATCAGGTAGGAGTTATCCATTCGTAAGGGCGGAAACTCCTGGTAATTCGACTCCGGCCAGAAACTCAAGGGAAGCTCCGCCGCCCGTCGAAATATGAGAGATCCGGTCAGCAACACCCGCGCTCTTCACTGCTTTTTCGGAGTCGCCGCCGCCGACGACAGAAGTGGCCGTTGAACCCGCGACAGCGTTTGCAATCGCCACAGTACCTCTGTCAAAAGGAGGTTGCTCGAACACTCCCATCGGGCCGTTCCAAATTATTGTTCGGGCCGTTTTAATTAGCTGCTCGTACCGGCGGATTGTTTCAGGACCAATGTCGAGACCCATCATACCTTCCGGCACTTCGGCTACGGTCTGGCTGTCGGCCCCTTGACTCATCCCGGTTGCAACGACATGGTCTACGGGGAGCACAATCTTCTCGCCAAACCGAGACAGCAGATCGCGCGCTAAATCCAGTTTGTCATTCTCCACCAGACTCTTTCCGACTGGCAGACCCTGAGATTTGAGAAACGTGTAAGCCATTGCACCACCGATTAAGAGCCGGTCAACAATGCGGATCAAATTGGAGATGACTTCAATCTTATCGGACACCTTGGCTCCGCCCAAAATCGCGATGCATGGCCGCTCCGGGTTTTGAGTCACCATCGTTAGATACCTGAGTTCCTGCTCCATCAAAAATCCGGCCGCCGCCTGAGGAACGAACGCGATCATGCCAACAGTGGAAGCGTGGGCGCGGTGGGCCGTTCCGAACGCATCGTTGACGTACAGGTCGCAAAGCTCCGCAAGCTTCCTGGAGAAGCCGGGATCATTCGCCTCCTCTTCGGCATGGAACCGCAGGTTTTCAAGAAGCAGCACAACACCGGGAGCCGGTTTCAGAGCTTCCACTTCCGGGCCCACGCAATCCGGCGCCGCAACCACCTCGCAGCCCAATAACTGGGCTAAACGCACGGCGATGGGCGCCATCGTCATCTCTGGGTTCCATCTCCCCTTTGGCCGGCCGAGGTGCGATGCAACGACCAGGCCCGCGCCTTGGTCCAGAGCATAGCGAAGTGTTGGCAAGGAAGCTTGAATTCGTGTGTCGCTAGTGATCTCGCGCCCACCTGAGGCAAGGGGCACATTGAAATCCACTCGAATGAAAAGACGTTTGCCCTTCAGTGAAAGATCACGAATGGAAAGTTTAGACATGCTTGAAGTCCGAGCTTAGCAGCTTGTCGATTTCCGGAAACACAGCCCCGATGCGATACGCTTCAAGCACCGCGCCGGCAGCCGGTCCCAGCAAGGGCGCGTGCACTGAACATCCATCAAGTTCGAGCAGTGCGCGGTATCTCTCTCGGACAATACCGTTTCTAAACACTCCACCTACGTACGAGTAGTCGACAATTGAATCATCGTTCCACAAGTTCTGACGTGCCGACTGCGCAAGCAGCGCGAGACTCTGTCCTGCCCCTTTCAGAATTTCGTTTGCAAGTTTATCGCCTTCCCTTGCGCAACGATCGACCTCACCAGCCAGTCCGGCAACGCGGGGTCTTGGCCAGGAAGGCTCGTAGAAAACGTGGAGCACTGAATTCAAGCTATCCAATCCGGTTTGGGACAAGAAAAGGTCAGACAAGCCGGTCTGCGGTCCCCATCCTTCCTCCGCGCGAAGAGCCGCCCGCAACGCCTGCCGGACAATATCGAATGCACTGCCTTCATCTCCGAATACATGGCCCCATCCCCCCGCCCGCGCCCACCGGTTTTCCGCGTTTCGTCCGAGAGCAATGGAGCCAGTGCCCGCAATCGTAACCACGCCTGGCCGTCCGCCCAAGGCCCCCGCAAGCGCAATCACGGCATCGTCAGTCACTAAGAATTTATTAGCCGCAATCACTTCCCGCACAACAAGCTCTTTGTCTGCGGCACCCCCGCTCATTCCGAAACAAGCCGCTTCGAAAACCGTCTTGTCCGAAATTCCCGCGTCTCGGCAGGCTGCGCCGACGCAGGCATCCAACACACGGGCCAGCTTTTCTCTACCTTCTCCCGCACTCACGTGATTGCATGGTCCCGAGGTTCCTGAACCCAACACCGATCCGGCCGCGTCCGCAATCAGCGCCGTGGTGCTGGATTGCCCGCCGTCCACACCAAGAAACAGGTTCGTCATACCGTCTTGTCCTTGGCGTAGCATTCCTTCTCGATGCCGCATTCTGCGCAACGGGGATTTCGCGCGATACAGAGCGCCCGTCCGTGGTGAATCAGTTGATGAGAAAATAGGATCCATCTCTCTTGCGGAATCAGTTTCACCAAGTCGGCTTCGATCTTTACCGGGTCTTGCTGCCTCGTTAAATCCAAGCGATTCGAAACGCGCTGAACATGGGTGTCCACCACAATCCCCGAGGCGATTCCATAGCTGGAGCCCAGCACCACATTCGCCGTTTTTCGAGCGGCGCCGGGAATGGTAAGCATCTCGTCCATGGTCCGCGGAACTTCGCCGTGAAAATCTGCCAGCACCTTCTGCGCGGCTCCCACAATACTCTTGGCCTTATTGTTGTAAAACCCTGTGGAACGAATATCGCCGGCAAGAACTTCCGGCGCCACCGCTGCAAAATCCTCCAGAGTGGGATATTTCTTAAACAATTCCGGCGTGACCAAATTCACGCGCTTGTCCGTACATTGCGCGGACAGGATCGTCGCAACCAGAAGTTCCCAAGGCGATGAATGGGTCAGGGCGCAGGTCGCGTCCGGGTACGCGCGATCCAGCCACTTCTGGATTGCCGCAAGCCTCTCCCGGCGCTCTGCGGCGTTCTTGGGCCGTTGAACTTTCAGATTTGCCTTCACGCCCGGCATACTAACATGGTGCTTTGCGGAAGCAATTGATTCTCCTCGCGTCTGTGCTAGCCGCGTTCGGCGGATCACTGGCCGGAAGCTTTCATTTCGACGATTTCTCTCTTCTCACCAACCCAATAATCACAAGTCCTTCGGGTGTTTGGCGCATATGGGCGCCCATCCAAACGCGGCCTTTCACGAACCTGACGTTTTGGTTGAACTATCAATTTGGGGGCGCCAATCCCCTCGGCTTCCATGTAGTGAATCTGGCGCTTCACGCGGCATCGGCGCTGATGCTTTTCCTGGTACTCCGGCAATTGATAAGCCCGAACGCCGCTTGGTTTGCGGCCGCTTTCTTCGGATTGCATCCCTTGCAATCGGAGGCGGTAGCCTACATCTTCGCTCGCGCCACCTTACTCAGCACTCTGTTCAGTCTGCTCTGCGTTTATCAATATCTTCAGAACCGCAGAGCACTTTCCGTGATGTTCTTTGCGCTCGCTCTGCTATCGAAAGAAGATTGCGTAACACTGCCCTTCTTGCTTGTGCTCCTTTCCATTTCGCTTCATAGACCTTCCCGAGATGATCTCAAGCCGATTTCCGCCATTATCGGACTCGCGCTGTTAGCAGGTGCGCGCGCCGCATGGGCAACCAGCGTCTCCGCTAAATCGGGCGCCGGGTTTAGCGCTGGAATCGGAGCTTTCGCGTATTGTTCGGTTCAGGGCGCTGCCATCCTCCGCTATCTGGCTCTGCTCGTCATCCCGTGGGGATTTACGATAGAACCAAATCTGACTCTTTCCTATCCTGCTCTTTATGCCGTCGCTTGGGCCGCAGTTGCCGGTCTCGCCATGCTGGCGTGGAGGAAATTCTCGAACCTCCGATGGGGTTTCTGGTTTCTGTCCGGCCTAGTCTTATTGATACCCAGTTCCAGCATCTTCCCCGCTTCAGATTTGGCCGCGGACCGCCGCATGTACCTCCCGATGATTGCGTTCTCCGCCATTTTCGGACTGCTCGCACAGCGTATGCCGGTTTGGGTTCCCCCGCCGGTTCTCACCGCGCTTGCCGTCCTTAGTATCTTTCGGATGACCGTCTGGAGCACGGAAGAGAGTCTGTGGCGCGAGGCGGCCGGGCATTCTCCCCACAAAGTTCGCCCACTGATTCAGCTCTCTCGTTCGGTTCCCGGCAATCAAGCTCTTGACTTACTGCTCCAAGCTGAACGCCTGGACCCCAAGAGCGCCGCTGTTGCTGCTGAGCTTGGCCAGCTATGGCTCAAGACCGGCCGCAATGATTTGGCCCTGCAAGAGTTTGGCCGCGCACTGGCCCTTGCGCCTCGTGATGCGAACGCGCTGAACAACCGCGGAGCCGCGCTCCTGGCCCTGAAACAAACGAAAGCCGCAGCGCAGGACTTTCGCAAAGCTTTGCAGATCGATCCATGCCTTGACGCTGCCCGCCGAAATCTGCAGGCACTTGGAGAAACGAATCTACCGGTCTGCTCTATGGTGAAGTAAGCTGTACGTCCGCAGTCACATTCTGCCAGTCCGGCAGTTCGTAGATCTTCAGCTTCGTCTTCAGCGGAGTGGTAATCTCTTTCGCTTCATTGGCCGCCAGGCTGTTCAGCTTAAACGTGAAGGTGCCTACCGAATCCTCTTCGGAACGGGACGTGCTCGCCCACAGGATCACGTTAGCGGTCAGATCATTCAGTTCGGCCGACCCGTGATTCACCACGACAAACTTTGCGAGCGGCTTCTTCTTCGCGTCCTGTGTTAACCGGATTCCGACCACCTCCACATACTTCTGCAGCGCGTTCGTGACTTTGGGCTTCGGAGCGTTTGCC
>JALYXI010000289.1 GCA_030947245.1 Acidobacteriota bacterium | reverse complement strand
CGGTGGACGTGAGAGGACTCTATGTAACGCCCGGATTGATCGATATTCACACGCACGTGTATGCCGGAACCGGCGAGCGAGGCTCATACGCGGGCGACCTGAGCGTGTACCCCGACGGCTTTACGTTTCGAACCGGTGTAACTACGGTGGCGGATGCCGGTGGATCCGGCTGGCGCAACTTCGCCGATTTTGAAGATCGCGTGATCTCCCGTTCCCGCACTCGCGTGCTGGCTTTTCTGAATATTGTGGGCAACGGAATGCGCGGATCGAAGTTCGAGAACGATCTCATGGACATGGACGCGGATGCGACGGCCAAGGCCGCTTTGGAACACAAGGACCGCGTGGTAGGGATCAAGTGCGCCCACTACTCGGGACCGGAATGGACCCCGGTGGAGCGCGCCGTGGAGGCTGGAACTAAAGCCGATATCCCGGTGATGATCGATTTCGGGACGAATCATCCGGAGACCCGGCCGCTGGTGCAACTGCTGACTGAGAAGTTGCGTCCGGGCGACATTTATACACATGCCTACTCCGGCCTCAGAGGCGAGGTGAGCGATTCAGGCGAACCTGGGGCAGGGATGATCGAGGGACGCAAGCGCGGCGTGATTTTTGACGTGGGCCATGGCGGCGGAAGCTTTCTATTTCGCGTGGCGGCGCCTCTTACAAGGGCGGGATTCTGGCCGGATTCCCTCTCAACGGATCTGCACGCCAGCAGCGCAAACGGAGCGATGAAAGACTTTCTGAATGTGGCCAGCAAGTTCCTGGCGTTGGGTATGCCTCTGCCGGACGTGATCGCGGCTTCGACATGGAATCCGGCCAAAGAGATCCGGCGCGAAGAATTGGGTAACCTGTCGGTCGGCTCGCCTGCCGATGTAGCAGTGCTGCGATTAGCGGACGGCGATTTCGGCTTCTCCGATCACTACGGAGCCCGGTTGAAAGCAAAGCAGAAGCTGGTTTGCGAGTTGACGGTGCGGGAGGGGCGGGTTGTGTACGATCTGAATGCCATTTCCCGCGAAGATTGGGACAAGCTTCCGGCGAAATACGGGCCGCAGAGCGATCCGAAATGGGACGGGACAATCAGCAAGGCGGCTCGCGCTCAGCCAACTTCGGGGAAATCGGACGCAAAGCCCAAGTGAACGGTTAGGGCTCGAATTCCAGAAGACCGAACGCTTCCGGTACGTGGAAGCTGCGCTTGCCAGTAGGCTGCCAGGCGATATACTGCTTCCTGTCTCCTGCTCCCTGAATCCGGAACAGGCCGATGCGAAGTTGCTTCCCGGCTGCCGGCGTGAATGCGGCCAGGGGGATTTTCATTTCGCCGTACCAGACCTTTCGATCGTGATCGATGCGCGCTTTCACGGCGAACCCGGAATTCCAGCTCGTCCCTCCATCCGGTTGGGGATGCGCCCGGTCAATATCGAGATCGACCCACTCACCCTGTGGCGAGACCTGGAATTCGCGGTAGCGTTCGATGTGGTCGAAATCGGAACCCAGGAACGCTTCGGCCACGTCCCAATCCCACAGTTTCGGCGTTTCCTTCGCCGTAACCGGGTCGGGTTTCAGATTTAGTTCCTCGTAGGGGCAAGTAAACAGCAGGTAGAGATGGGCTGCGGTCCAACGCGAACGGATTTCTGTAACCGGCAGCGGAACAGGTTCACCAAGAAAGTTGTTAGCAGCGCTAACGCCCGGGATGTTCTTCCATTGCGCGGCGCCGGGATCCGCCGTTAGCTCAAAATCGTGGCCGATCTTTTTGCTTATCATTTTGGGATTCTTTGCTTCCAGATCGACGACAGCGTACCGCGCCAGGACGGGGATGGTGAATTCCGTGCCGCCATCCACCCAGCTAATGTCTTGCGGGGCGAGGTCCGGCTGGTCCAACGCTTTGAGCGAGACATCCCGGAAAAGACCGAGCACACGAATACGTGGTCCGTAGACGTCGCGATTGGAATAGTTCAGAAGGTGCAGGCGCGTGTGCCGCGGGCCGCCTTCTAAACGGCCCAAAACTACATCGGTTCCGTAGATTCGCAGCAGGCGATGGTCGTCACCCAATTGAGTTCGCAGGTGAGCGGCGAACGCGGCGGGGTTCTGTGCCGAATCCCTCGGGTATTCCGGCGTGCCCAGCTTCACCATCAGTTCGGGCTCGCGCGTGCGGTCTGAGGCGGGAGCAGCCATCAGATTGCGCCGAATGAGAAGCTTGAGGACTTCTCCCGTTTCCGCCGACCCATCTTCGGCGACCCCAATTTGTGCGCGCGGCGGCCCCGGGAATTCCGGCAAGGTGTGCAGAAACTCCAGAGTGCGGTCGAACACGGGGCGGTCGGCCTCGCTTACCTGGAACCAAACATTGCCGTGCCAGGCAAAGGCCTCCGCCATTGCAAGGGGAAGCGCCGGGCCACTCGCGTTGCAAGTGAAAGCGCGGCCGGGGGTCCGCACGTACTGCCATCCGTTGGCATTCACCCAGGGCGCCGCGGTAGCGCCCGCAACATCGGCGCGATAACTCACGCCCGGCGGTTCCACGGCCGTAGCATCCGGAGGGGCAACTCCGGTCAAAAGATGAATCGTAAACAGCGCAAGGATCATGCCAGGTGAAGAACGCTTTCCTGGATTGCCGCGCGATCATAAACACCCAAACCCAAACTTCCGGCGAATTCGATGTGCCCCGGTTCCCGGATGAAAGGGTTCAGATTTGGATTTAGCTCGCGGGTTGCGCCGACGTATTTGGGATCCCGGTCCCAAACGGAAACCGCGCCTTGCGCTTTGCGCTTCTCCTCGATCACGTCGATCAGCAACCGGTCCATGGCGACCGGATCGGTTCCGAATTTCATCTGCTTGGGATAGAACGCGAAGCTCGGGTCCCGCACGAAAGGACCGCCGTGCCACACGCCGCGCAGCCCATCCATGACTTGCAGCACGGTTTTCGATCGAAGCGGTTCCACGCTGGCCAGTGTTCCGATAAACGTTTTGGTATTCGTTTTCTCGCGGTAGTGGGATCGCGCGACATTGGAAAAGTCTCCGTACGCGATGTTTTTCAGGCAGCCTGTCACCCCTGCCGCCCCATGATCTTTCATGTTCGGCACGTTGATGATTTTGTCGAACCTCTCCGAGACCAGGCGTACCAAGTTAGAGCGCGTGTCTTCTTCGCCGAAGAAGTTTGTCTCGACATAGACAAACGGATCGTAACCAAGAATCGATTTGCGTGGCGTCTCAACCGCCAAGATGTTTACACCTGCAGGAACGAACCGGTCATAGTGAACGGAGGCGAGTTGATCCCCGAAACGCTCGTAGATCCAGATGTTCTCCGGCTTCAATCCCACGGCGGAAAGATTACGGACAATTTCACCCACAATCTCCGGCCTGGAACAGACCAGTGGCGCGCCGGAGCAATTTACTTTTATTCCGACGGCGTCGTTCGGTTGAAAGAATCCCGCCCACGCATCGCGGGCGTCTTTTGTACCCGCGAGCGCTTGCATTCCCGCCGCCACCATTGCATCGACCGCCTGCCGGTTTACCTCAGCGGAGCTTTCATCGATACAGGAAGGAGAATGCACGCTGACCACGCGGCCGGGAAAACGGCCCGGCATTCCCGAGCCTTTGGGGGCATAACGGCTGACTATTTTGTACTGCTGATTCTGCTCGCGCGCGCGCAGAACGGCGGGAAGAAGAACAGGTAAGTGCAAGAGTGCGCGTCGTTGCATAAGCTCGCCGATTCCAGTATATAAGCCAGCTCAGAAGAAAAACTTGAACGCGAACTGAATGTTCCGGGGCTGATTGATCTGGCTTGTGATCAGCCCGAATGTGCTGGAATTCGATGTGCGGTCCGGCGCGTTAAAGCTGACGCCATTGAACGCGTTAAAGAAGTCCGCGCGAAGCGCGAAATACTTCTGCTCCGTGATATTGAAGCGCTTGCTCAACGTCAGGTCGACGTTGGAATAGGACGGCGCCCGCTCCGTGGCGATGCCGGAATTTCCGAACTGATTCGTAAACTCTACTCCGTAGGCGCACACTCCGTCATTGACGTTTGCGGCGCATGGCTTCGCCGAAGGATCGGTGCCGAACCAATTTTCAAAAGTCTGATTCACAATTTTAAGCGGCCGGTAGTGATTCGCGCGCGCAGTGCGAGCCCCTACGTTGGAGTTATTCGGCGAAGTGATCGTGATGGGGAACCCCGAGTGAGTGCTGTAAACGGTTCCGAGTATCCAGCCGCCGAGGGCGGAATCGGCAACACGATTCCAGTTCGACCCATAAGTCCGTCCTCTTCCGAACGGAAGGTCGTAAGAGCCGGAAAAGACAAAGTTATGACGGGCATCGAAGAACGCCGGACCGTAATCGCCATGCCGGTCATAGGCATTCTGCCAGTAAGCGCTCTGCCCATCCACCCCGCCCGAGCCATAGTAACCGAGATTATCGCTGAGCGTCTTGCTGAGCGTGTAAGATGCCAGGAACTCAAGGCCTTTGGCATAACGCTTCCTGACGCTGGTCTGCAGCGAGTTGTAGTTCATGGTCGCGCTGGAATCCGTATAGCTGATGCTGGTGACCAGCGGCAGCACGCCGAAGAGGGGGCGGTTGGCTTGCAGGTTGGTAGCGGACGGAATGATCGCCTGATTGCCTTCCCGCGGATCTACCAGATGGGTGCCTTTCTGTCCCACATAGGCAATGCTCCACGACATGGAAGACGAGAGTTCGTACTCAGTTGTGAAATTGTATTGCTGGATGAACGCGGGGCGGAGGTCCGGATTCCATGCACGGATTTGGCCGGCAAGAACGTCGTGAGCCACCAATCCACTGAAACCGGTGGTGATCGTCCCGGGCGCGCTGGTTGGGAAGGACACGTCCGATTCGAAGAAGAACGGCGGATTGAGAGGTAAGCGAAGATTCGCTCCCGTACCCTCCAGGAAACTTGTGATTCCATAACCGCCTCGCACCACGAACTTCTTCTTGCCGAAGAACTCCGGTGACCATGCGAAACCCAATTTCGGTTCGAACTGTTTGTAATACGGGTTAAAGAGGGCGCGGCTCGCTCCATTTTTGCCGGCCTGCGAAACAGCGCCGGTATAGATGTTGACGTTAATCTGGCGATCCGCCACTTCATAAACAGGCTGCGTGTACTCCCAACGCAGACCCAGGTTCAAGGTTAAGTTCGATGAAACCTTGAAGTCATCCTGAGCGAAGATGCCGTCGCGCCAATGGCGATGGCCCCACTTGCCGGTCACGCTGCCCCGGCCGCTGGCGGCAAGGTCATCCAGCAGGAAATCCGCAAAGGAGGAGCCGGAATAGCGTCCATCGTAAGTAAACAACCCTAACTGGCCGTTGTTGCCCGAATAGTACCGGTTCTGCTGGTAGCGCGCTGCCTGTCCCCCGA
>JALYXI010000262.1 GCA_030947245.1 Acidobacteriota bacterium | reverse complement strand
GGAACACGGTATGGGGAACATGAGTTGCGAATGCGGTGGCGAAGATGGGTGCAAGGGTGGACACGGAACCATCCATGAGCCCGGCGAGACCGGGTTGTACAATACGCAGAAGAAAATTGCGCTCTCTGCCTTCCGCAGGCGTCACGGCTTATCCGCTTTCTTGGCCGGCATCTCGTCCTGTCCCTCCAGCTTGGCTTTGCGAGAGCCGAACCCAAAGCGCCGCCCGAGGATCATTTTGACAAGCAAGTGGTCCGTACTGTGGGTGACGCCGACGCCGACGCCGAAGTTGAATTCCCAGTTCGGGCCGAGGTCCAGGTCGAGGGCGGGAAGGATCTGTTGCTGCTGGTCATGGAAGGACTCAAAGCCCGTGACAGGACCGGCGACGCCATAGTATTCAAGACCAAGGCTTACCTTCTTTGTAACGTCGTACCCGGCTTTGAAGTTCGGCGAAAAGCCGACTCCGTGGCGCGTATCGGGCCCATGGAAGGAGCGGTCAAGCGAGGGATTAAAGGCCAAGTACCAGCGTCCTAATTTCTTGTCGATGATAGGCCGGATCTCCCAGGTCCACGTATTTGCGGAGAACTTGTGGCGTTGATAACCAACTTCAGCCGAAAGGCTGGCGCCGACGGGCCAATGCCATTCTTCCGGGGCGCGCACGCGTGGGCGGATATGGTCGCCGACCCACTGGTAGCCATAGCGGGTGGAGGCGCTCATAAAAATATAGGAGCCGATTTCAAGCCACGGCGTAATGCCCTGGGTAATCTCAATCGTTTCATGCCAGGTGTGCTGGGTGGCTTGAACGCCGTCCACCTCGTCTTTCGCGCCGGAGAAAGTAAAGTTGCTATGCAGTTCCACCATGGTGCGCTTGGGGGCAACGGTTTCCGAGCCGTAAACCTGGATTTCATAATTATCCTGCCCATAAGCGGGGGCGGACAACAAAAGAAAGAGGGCGAATCTCTTCAGCGCGGCACCAGACGGATCATGCTGAAGGTGAGTGAGAACGTGCGCTGATCGGGAGGAGCGAGAAAGGTGGGTGAGCACGTAATCTCAACATTATAGGCGGGCGCGTAAGCGAGATCGGCTTCGTAAACGAAGAGGCCGGCGCGTTCGAGGGTGATTTCGGGAAGGAGGGAGTTGTTGGCGGATGCCCGAACGTGGACCGGCCGGTTCTGAGCGAACGCCTGGGGGTGGGCGCTGCCGCGCATGCGCAGTTTGAGGTGACCCGGCGCCAATGTTTCGAGATGGGCGGCGGCGCGCGCGCCCATCCATCGATACTTTGCGCCTTCGCGCCCTTCGAGCGCGTACCAGCCATCACCCAGGCGCGCTTCGTGGCCGGGGAGAGAAAAATCGATGGTGTCGGCGCGGTCGCCCGGGTAGAGTTCCCGGCGTTCGCCGGAGGGAAGAACGGTGTAAACACCCTCTTCGTTCGGGGCCTGATAGGGGCACGCGACGCAACGGAGAGTTTGGTCCGGAGTGCGGCACAAGCCCTGGCCGCAATCCGGACAGCGAAGGAATTCTTCGAAGCGATCGAGCGGCAGAGGAGGGGAATCGGGGGTTCCGGCCACCTTGCAGAATGCGGCTAAGGTGCCGCCGAGGAGGCGGGCTGCGCGTGCTTTGCCGGCGTGCTTGAGGACTCGTTCGCCCCAACCGCGCTCCGGGATGAATGTGCGGTACCGGTGCGCAATGAAGTGCTTGCGGATGAGACGGTCCCAATCGCTGAGATACATGGTGTGGTTTTGCCGGATGCCGAAGCTTTCTTCCTGCTGGGCGCCGATGACATCCTTAACCAAGTAGCCGAGCAGCCCCCAATCATAGAGCTTCCGCTCCCAGGGGCGCATAAGGTTGTAATACGGGGCGCGGTACAGGCGGAGCGAGAGCAGGCGGAGCATGGGTTCATCGGCGAAGAAGAAGATGCCTCCGGGGCGAAGAACGCGTTTGACCTCGAGGAAGACTTGTTCGATGGCGGAGAACTGGCTCAACATCTGGAACGCCATAACGAACTGCAGGGCGCCATCGCGGAATGGGAGTTTGGCCGCATCCCCTGCGATGCGGATAATGGGCGCATCGTAGGCGGCGCGGCCGTGGCGAAGAGCATCGGCGGAGATGTCGAGGGCGAAACCCCGGGCGCCGAATTCGGTGGCGAGCATGTGGCTGGAGTGTCCGACATTTGCTCCGATTTCAAGAAAAGGCGTCATGGGGCCAATAAAGTCGAGATGCTGGCGTATGACGGAGCCGCGGTTGCGGTTCTGATGAGCGTAATGCTCCAGCGCCTGCTCGGGCTGGCCCATGGAGGCGAAGTTGTGGAACTCGACTTCGGCGCGTTTGACAGAAAAAGCTTGTGCTTCCCGGTTGCGGATCACTGGAATCGATCGCTCGTTTCGCTCTGGTTCCATAGTACGTTGGAAGTTGACCGCGCCGCCGCGACGCTCGTATGCCAGGAAGCAGACATGGCGGGACTTGGTGTTTGCACACTGGCCGGCCCGGGCTCCTTTTCGACACAATGCCTTGACCGATGAGCTGGGTGTGGCGCTGGACGCTGAGCCGCCGCTCCACTTTTCGCGGCGTTTGGATGTGGCCGTGCGGAGCCTGGAACGGTGCTGATCGGGGTTTTCGATTCGGGGGTCGGCGGCCTGACTGTTCTGCGGGCGCTGCATGCGCGTTTGCCCGGGCACGATTTCCTGTATGTCGGCGATACGGCGCGCGTGCCGTATGGGCGCAAGCCGCCGGCCATGGTCGAACAATTTGCGCGTGATATCGCCGGATTCCTCTTGGAGCAGAAAGCGCAGGCGCTGGTGATTGCCTGCAATACGGCCTCTTCGGCGGCGTTACCGCAGTTGGCGGAAGAACTGCCGGTGCCGGTCTGGGGCGTGATCGAGCCGGGGGTGGCCGCGGCGCGGGCCGCTTCGCGCGGGGGACGGACCGGGATTATCGGGACCAAGGGAACCATTGCGAGCGGCGTATATCAGCGAAAGTTGGAGGCGTTAGGCCTTGATGTATGGGCGCAGGCTTGCCCGTTGTTCGTTCACCTGGTGGAGGAAGGATTGGCGGAATCGCCTGAAGCGGAGTTGCTGGCGCGGCATTACTTGGCAGGGCGTCCGGAGTTAGACACTCTGATTTTGGGTTGCACGCATTACCCCGTGCTGCGGGAGGTGATTCGCCGGGTGATAGGGCCGGAGGTTCACCTGGTGGATAGCGCGGAAGAGATCGCTAAAGTGGTGAGCCAAGGCCTGCCGGAGCCGGCTTGGCGGGAAGGTTCGATCACACACTATGTGACGGGGGATGCGCTGGCTTACGAGCACACGGCGCGCGTCATCGGCGGCGTAGAGGGGCCGATACTGGAACTGGCATTGTGAGATGGATGAACATAAACAACTCACAGACATGGCTGTTCTTTGCTGAACTGGAGTTCCGAATCGGGGGACGTTCCCCATGCTATTCGCGCTTTTCTTGGCCTACTTAGTAACCGCGTATGCGTGGGCGGTATGGACGGCCTGGTACTACCGGGGCGTCTGAAGCGGCGCTGCGGATTCTGCGCCCAGGCCGGCATAGGTTTCCTTCACCTTGACCACTCTGCTGTTCTCAAAGGTGACGAACAGGATGCGGCCAGGCGGGCGGCCGAAGATCCAGTCTTCCAGTTCCGCTC
>JALYXI010000254.1 GCA_030947245.1 Acidobacteriota bacterium | reverse complement strand
ATAATGGCTGCGCAAGAAGCCTGGGCTTGCTCGTAGTCGCTGTTAGGAATGGCATCGAGCACCGCTTGGCTATTAAGCGTGCGGTCGTTCGTGGGCTTGTTATTGTTCGCGCGAATCACCGCGTCCGCCATAACCGGATCGCCGGAGTCTATCGCCCATTGCGCCCAACGTGCTAATTCCGTCGGTCCAGCCTGCTCAAATATCTCTGCGAACGACGCGCGCAGAGCCTGGGCTTGCACGAAGCCTTGAGCTTGAACGCCGGTTGCCGGCTGTCGCGGGCTTTTCCGTTGTGGTCAGCGGGCATTCTCACAAACCGGCCCGGATCGAACGGTCCGGAGTCTTGTATATCAATCCGGGAAGCGCCGGTCCGCGCCGGTTCAAGCTTCCCGTCACCATCGCGCTCTTGCAACGTCACGGATCGGCTTGGCAGGCGCGCTTCTTTGACTTGCTCACCGAAAAGGAGTTGGCCGGGTAATCGCCGGTTCTGTCGGAATCACTTCCTGCCGGGTGTTTGAGCGTGAATCGGTCCCGTCACTTGAACCTGTACCTTCAAACCATCTATCACGGGCGGGACCCGTTTTACTACTTCCTCGTCTCTCACGTAAACGACAATCCCTTCATTGCCGAGCGCGTCCTGTCCGGTCCCTACTCCCTCAACGCCATCGATGGCCATCAATTCCGCATGACGTTTTCGCTTCGCGGCCCCGGCTGGAGAAAGCTCTTGAGCCGCACCGGACGGCATCGCCGCCTCTTCACGATTCCCGGGTTCGAAGCCCGGACCCTTAAACTCAGCTTCGCTCACGGGAGCACCTCTCTTCGCATGATTGTTGCAACTGACATACAGAACTGCAATCGCGAGAAGCCCGGGAATCCATCGAAATCCCGGGCTTCGCGCTTCCAACTTGACCGCCACTCGACCTAAGTATACAAGTGGACGTCCAATGCGGACAGAACGTTTGTCATCCGGTTGGCGAAGGTGACGCCGCCACCGCCTGCGAAAAGCAGTGCGACAGGGTTCCGCGCCGCATTCCAAGTCCAGATCGAGGAACCGGAATCACCGCCCGCACTGAATGGATTCGCATTCACGCTTTGAATCGAGACCTGGTCCACAAAATGGCCAACCCGTCCGCCGCCGTAGCTCACATTCACAGTTACTCCTACTCCAGTGATTCGGCCTGTAGTAAGTTGCGTGGTGCGTCCTGTCTTTCCGACGATCATGCCCAGTGCGGGCGCAATCGCCGAAGAGCCGATTCGGAAATACTGGATAGCGCCTCCTGACAGGTAAGCCAGTTCGCGCCTTACCCGGTCCGGCCACGTCCAGGCTGTGGCGCAATCTACTACGTTCGATGCGCCGGCTGCAAAGTTGATGGGAACGTATCTCTCCAGAATCGCAATCTGGTCCGGAGGGCACTTTCCACCATCGTATGGCCCCGGTTGCACCACGCAGTCCCCGAACACGCCGCTGTTCACATTCGCTAATACGTGATTGTTACTAAGCGCCATCAGCCGTGAATTACGAGGCGCGCTGTTGCCGACGCAGTAACACCCGATCGTGCCCGCCGTGATTTTGTAATGTCCCACGGAGTAACCGCCCGGGGCAGGCCGCACGCGGGCCGTATTCGGTTGCGCCTGAATCAGGCCGGTTTGGATGATGTTGAGCGGAAGCGAATCATAGCTCGCTTCCGAGGCCCCGATCGACTCCGCGATCACGGCCTTAATCGCATCGATCGATGTGAGCTCCGCGACGTAAACGTTAAGCGCATATTCTCCCGGGCTGACGCCCGTGCTCAGAGTGGGCGTTCCGGCCGCCGCGTGGGTCTCGCCATAGCCAATTCCCACGCCCACAATGTTCGAGCTCCCCTGAAACGCGCTTTCCGCCTCAATGGCTCCATTCACCGCGTTCTGGCGAAGCGCTTTTTCAATTTGGGCCTTGATGTCGATTAGGCTTCTCGAAAGGCCGGCCGGCCCCGATTCCGCCTGCATAGACGCCGCATACTCGGAATAGTCGGCCTCACCTTTCGGAACGTCGAAGTCTTCCGTTCGCGCTTCCTGTTCCGAGTCGCTATTTTCCTGGTTCGCGGCTTTCGCGGCAGGTTCTGCAAATCGTTCACTTTGTTCGCGTCCAGTCTTCTGATCGCGTGGATCTCTCGTGCTCATGGTAATTCTCCTTTACTCGTACTCGCAAACAACTGCTGAGTAGTGCAAAGGATTCCGGTTCCGTTTCACAGGAGAACAAAGCCCGGGAAAGAACCCCTAGCTCCCCCTAGCTCTTCTTCACCAGGATCGTGCCCCGCTCCGTCGTGATCGTGATTGCGGGACCCTTCCCCGAAACGCTCTTCAGCGAAGCGGCGCGCCCGTCCACATCCGCTGTCAACGCGGTCCCATACTCGTTGTGCGCTTCGCCCTGCCGCGTAATGGCTTTCAGGTCGAACTCGGCCCGTTCCGGCAATGTTAGCTCCACATTTCCGTTCCGCGACCGCACATCGATCTTTGACAGCGGCAGTTTTACGGGCGTCAACTCGATATCGCCCCGCTCAACTTCCAGATCCATCGCCTCGCTGAAGTCTTCGATATGCACATCCCTCGACCGGGTCCGCAACTTCACCGGACCCACCAGATGGCTCGCCCGGATATCGCCCAAATCCATGGTGAACGTTCCCGCCACCTGCCCAATCCGCAGTTCTGTCCGATCCGATTGAAAATGGAGCGGCTGCGCCAGATTCTTGAACTCCAGCGTCCCGGAATAAGACCCGTTCACCGATACCGCGCCCCCCAGATTTTCCAACTGAACATCACTGCCCCGGCCATCGATGTCGACTGTGCCTTTTGCATCCGCCACGCGCACCAGACCGCTATGCGCCACATGAATGCGGGCGTTTCCCCCAATGCCGTTCATCCGCACATCGCCCCGGTCGCTCGCCACATCCACCATGCCCTGAATCGAGCTTACCGTCAGATCCCCGCTCCGCCCACGGGCCTCCAGGCTCACTCCCCGTGGCACTCGAATTTCGAGATCGGTCGAGAGCCGCTCGCTGTTCACCGGCATCTTTTCATCGGCCCGAAGAATCAGCTGATTGCCTTCCCGGACGAATCGCACCTGAGTCTTACGGTCGGTCTGGTCCGCCTCGGATTTGTTGAAAGCCTTGATGGATTTGTGGCCTTCCGCCGCATACTCCTGGCCGTCCCCGCCGGTAACGGTGACATTTCCGCGCAGGTTATCGAGCACCAGCATGGTGACGCCCGCGGCTTGGCCCTTCAACGTAACGGGATAATCGAATTGCTCGCCAAACAGTTCCATCCCGCTGCCTTGAAAATTCCGGATATGGATCACCCGGTCGCGCCGGGTAAACGTATACACGGCAATGCACACCAGAATCAGTAGAACCACCTGCCCCGCAGGCAGGCCGCGTTCCCGCACATCCCGCCCCCGCCCGGCATCCAACAAAACTTCCAGTAGCCTTAGTACGCCGAAGCCGATCAGCAGGAAGGGCCACCACCGGCCGATCGCGTCCCAAACAGAAAATTCCGGATGGAGGTTATTCAGCAGAAACAACGCCCCGATTCCAATCAGCAGAATCGGCCCTGCCAGCGATCTGTTTCTCATGGCTGCCGCCTCGGACCGGTCCACCGTCCTAAATTCAGGAGTCCGAGCACGATCAGAATCACCGGCCAGGTTTGGTGAAAGCTCAACAGTGAATATTGATCCAGTGCGAACAAAGTTCCCACGGTGATCAGAGTCACCGGCCCCCGAATCGCCCGTAGGAGGGCCGCGCTATCGCCGTTCATCGCCCGCCTCCCTCGATGTCCGCGCCGCGGGACTCATTCGCTCGTACAACATATAAGCTCCTATCAGGATCAGTCCCAGGGGCCAGAGATGAATCAGGCGTTCCAGAGGGATTACGTTCGTGGTGTCGAGCAGCAACAGCCCACCGATCGCAATCAGCACGACCGCTCCCACGGGAAAGCGGCCCGATCCCCGGTCCAGTTCCACCAGGCTCGAAAACTCATCCACCCGGCTGCCCTCACGCCTCCGCTTGGCCGTGTGATATGCCTCAAACGCCATGTAGAACACCCAGGCGGCTAGAAGAATCGCGACCAGCGGCTCCAAACCGCGGGCTGAATGCGAATTCAGCACGCTGATAAAGATCCCGAAAACCACCGCGTGAATCAATCCCTTGGCATACTGCCCGTTGTAAATGGCGCCCACGCCGGGAATCAGGCCCAGCACCAGCGCAAGGCCCGGGACCGGACCGGATCCGGCCGGATTGGCTGTCGCGCTGTATGGCGAGGAATATAAGGGAGTCTCGGAAGGCGCCCCCGCGTTCGCGCCAGGCGCTTGTTGCGGCGGCGCCGTACCAAGAGGGGTATCGGCCACAGGCACATGCTCCGCACAGAAAATCGTGCCTTCAGCCTCAATCTTACAAAGGGCGCACAGCGGTTTTCCGCAGGTGCGGCAATACGCGGCCGCGGCCGCATCAGGATGGTTTGCACAGGTCATGTTATTTCGCCTTTCGCTCATTCGGCTGTTCGCCGGCTTTCTGGGCTTCCGCTTGCGTACGGGGCAGCTTCCTGCTTTCCTCGTCTTCCTCTTGCTGTTTCTCTTTCCACTCGCTCACGCGCGCCTGGACTTCATAAACCAACTTCATGCTTTCGTAAGTCTTTACGGACCGCTCCCAGCCGCGGTGCGCTTTATCGTCCAGGGCTCCCCACAGCCGCACCGGATCCAGATCCGCAGCCGTTAGCGCATGCTTCGGCGCTCCTGCGCACCGCGTCATCATGGAAAGCGAGAGCACCGTCAACATGGCCCCCATCACCACTCGCGGCTGGCCCAGCGGGCGCAGCACGGGCGCGAAGAAGCCTCGCGAAAACCGCCCCATCCAACCACCCTGCGGAATCTGCTGCAGAATTTTCGTAACCAGTTCCGGTGGCGGTTCCACGCCGGCGGCGCGTTCCGCCAATCCCATTATTTCCCGCGAATCCCGCGTCAGTTCCGCGCAGGCCCCGCACTGGCCCAGGTGAACTTCCATCATGGCCCGGCGTTCCCGCGCGAGCGTCCCATCCAGGTAATCGCAAAGAAGAGCATCGAAGTCATTGCAGGTCATACTTTCGACACTCCCCGGGCCAGTTGCGTTTTTCTCAGTACTTTGGCCAACTCCGCGCGCGCCCGGTTCAACCGGCTTTTTACCGTTCCTTCCGGGATCCGCAGGACTTCTGAGATTTCCCGGTATTCCAATTCCTCCAAATCCCGCAGAATTAGGGTTTCCCGCAGTTCGGGAGACAACTTCTGCAGCGCCGCCTGCAATTGCTCCCGCGCTTCCCGTCCGGCAACCAGCCCGTCCGGTCTTCCAGCCGCGGTCAATTCTTCTTCCAAAACGGGTAGCTGGCCTTCAATCGAATCGGTCACACGGTCCTGGCGGGTGCGGCGGTAGTGATCGATTAAAAGATTCCGCGTCAGGCGCGCCATCCAGGTGGTAAAGCTTCCCTCGGCAGACCGGAAGCTCTTTACTGACTTAAAGATCCGTAGGAAAACCTCTTGTGTTAGATCCTGCGCCTCGCTCTCATTGTTGGTGAACCGGTAACAGAGGCCGTATACCCGGCGCGTATGGGTTCGGACCAGCTCATCCCACGCCATGTCATCGCCCGCGAGACAGCGTTCCACCAGCGTTTTGTCGGTCTGGAAATTTTCCACCAGAGTCATCGCGGCGGTCGCCATGCCCTAAAGAACGGCATTTCTTCCGCAGAGGTTCATTTTTTCATAAGATTACGAATGTGCAATGCCCGTTTTGCGGTCACCTCGAAGATAAGGTTGTGGATTCCCGCGAAACCAAAGAAGGCGAGGCCATCCGCCGCCGCCGGGAATGCCTGGGTTGCGAGAAGCGTTTCACCACCTATGAGCGGATTGACGAGGTGCCCTACATGGTCGTCAAAAAGGATGGCCGCCGCGAAAAATTCGACCGGCAAAAGGTGCTGTCCGGGCTTCTCAAAGCCGGCGAGAAGCGGCCCATCAGCATGGGTAAGCTCGCGCAAATGGTCGACCACGTGGAAGCGAAACTGACCGATTCGCCTGACCGGGAACTGTCGACGATGGAGATCGGGGAGCTCCTGATGGACGGGCTTCGCGACCTGGACAAGATCGCCTATGTCCGTTTTGCTTCCGTTTACCGCGACTTTCAGGATGAGGAGGCGTTTTTTACCGAGTTAAAGGCCCTGATGCGCCAGAAAACTCCGTAATAGTTTGTAACCGAATGCCTTGAAAAACATCTTATCGAATGTATCGTTTATCTGCCTCACACACTGTGTTATAGTCAGATGTATATACTGCTCAGTTTCTTGTCCCAAACCAACTCACATCAAGCAATGAACCAATTTCCAGTAAGCGCCTGGGGAAGGTGACTCTCCGTGGATCAATTTGAAGACCAGTTTTTAGCCGAAAGCCCGCTCAACATTAACTTCGATGAAGAAGCGACTAAATTCTTCGATCCGGAAGCTGTCCAGGAAGCAGATCCCTTTCATCCCCAGCAACCCGTCGAAGAGTCTATTTATACCGATGACCCCGTCCGTGTTTATTTGCGCGAGATGGGCGCCGTGCCGCTGCTCACTCGCGAAGGGGAAGTCAATTTGGCCCGGCGCATGGAGCGCGGTAAGCTCCGCATGCAGAAGGCCATCAGCCGCTCTGCCGTTGTCCAGTTAGTGGTTCTTGAACTCGCCGAAAATCTCCAAAAAGGGACGGTGGAGTTGGAACAGTCCGTCGATATGGGCGAGCTCGAAGAGGGTGCGCTCATCGCGGCCGACGAAAAACGGCGTGACGATCTGATGGCTTTCTTTCGGGAAATTGTCAGTCTTCATAAGAAGCAGCAAGCTCTGGAAGAGAAGCTGGAAGCGGCGCCTCTCGCCAACAAAAAACCTCGTAAAAAGCTGGGCGGTAAATTGGCCCGGGCTCGCGTCGAAACTTCTGTCGCCATCCGCCGCACCCCGTTTCTTCTTCGCAAATGGAAGGAGTTCGGTAAAGAAATCGAAATCGTCGTCGAGGAACTTGCTCATCTCGATCGGGAACTGAAAAAAACGGAAGCGCGCGGCGGTCCCACTGCGCAGGGCCGCATCCGCGAGCTAAAAAAAGAGATCCGCAAACGCGAAATCACTGCGGGCGCTTCCATCAGCGATCTGAAGCATACGGTCACGGTGATTCGCCACGGCGAGCACGAAGCCGAGCGTGCCAAGAAAGATTTGGTCGAAGCCAATCTCCGCCTGGTTGTTTCAGTAGCGAAGAAATACGTCAACCGCGGCCTTCACCTCCTCGATCTCATCCAGGAAGGCAACATCGGCCTGATGCGCGCCGCCGACAAATTCGAATACCGCCGTGGTTACAAGTTCTCCACTTATGCCACGTGGTGGATCCGCCAGGCGATTACCCGCGCCATTGCCGACCAGTCCCGCACCATTCGCATCCCCGTTCACATGAACGAGAGCATGAACAAATTCCTTCGTGCTTCCCGGGAACTGGAGAAAGAACTGGGCCGCACGCCCACCAATGACGAAATCGGCCGCCGTATGGACATCCCGGTCGAGAAGGTCCAAAAGCTCAAGACCATCTCCCGCGACCCGGTATCTCTCGAAACTCCGGTAGGCCGTGACGGCGAAAGCGCCCTGGGCGATCTTATCGAAGATCGCTGGGTCGGTTCCCCTGTCGATGCCGTCATTGAATCCAATGTTCGTGATGAAACCGCCGGCATCCTGAAAACTCTTTCCCCCAAGGAAGAGAAAGTGATTCGCCTCCGCTTCGGAATCGGCTGTGAACGCGAACACACGCTCGAAGAAATCGGCCAGGAATTCGACGTCACACGGGAGCGCATCCGCCAGATCGAAGCCAAAGCGTTGCGCCAGCTTCGCGCCCCGGAACGCGCCCGCCGTCTTCGCGCTCTGATGGCCGCGCGCTAAAGCTCACCGCGCTCGATTCACGTTCCCGCCTGTTGTCAGCGATTCGCTCCAATCGCTCAGGCTATTCTTTCTCTTCCGGTGTTGCCTGAGCGCGCAGATTCACGATGTCCACCGCCCCTTTGAAATAGGCCCCGTCCTCAATCACAATGCCGGCTGTCCGAATGTCCCCGACAAGCCGTCCTCCGGTGCGAATCGAAATCTTGTCTGTTGAATCGACGTTTCCGTCGATTGACCCCTGAATGTCCACCTCCCGCGCTTTCGCGTTCGCCATAGCTCTTCCCGTTGGCCCGATGGTCAATCGAAAATTTTCCACATCCAGAACACCCTCCACCTCGCCGTGAAGAATCACGTCCTGCTTGCTATGTATGCTGCCCTTGATGATCATTCCTTTTCCAATCACCGCGGCAAAATTATCCGGCACAATCACCCCTTATGATCTCGAGTACTCTCTGACGGCTGCGCAATTCGGGCTCCAATGTTACAGATGAAGGTCCTTGCGAGCGTTCGAAAGCGCGATCAAAGCTTTACCGTACCATCTCAAGCTTCGGCGCAAATAACTGGACAAGCCCAAACGCCACCAGGTAAAACGAACCCGCCATCAAAAAGAGTGGCACGTAGCTGCCGGTTGCCTGAAGAATCAATCCCGCAATGGTGGCCACCACCATTCCTCCGACCGCCCCGCCGGAACCACCCATTCCCACCACCGTGCCCACCGCATTCCGCGGGAACATGTCCGAAACCAAGGTAAAAAGATTCGCCGACCATCCCTGGTGTGCGGCGGTCGCCAAGCTCAGCACCGCAACCGCGTACCACACGTTTTTCGATTGCGCGACCGTCACAATCGGAATCACAGCCAGCGCGCATGCCAGCAGCGCGGTCTTTCTTGCCCTGTTCACGCTCCAACCACGGGCAATCAGAAACGAAGAAAGCCACCCGCCGCCAATGCTCCCCACATCCGCCGAGAGATACACAATCACCAGCGGCGGGCCAATCTTGTCCAGTGTCAGTCCGAATCGCGAGTAGAAGAACTTGGGCAGCCAGTACAGATAAAACCACCAGATCGGATCGGTCAGCAGCTTTGCAAGAATAAACGCCCACGTCTGGCGCAGCCCGATCAAATGGCGCCAGCTTACCGGTGCTCCGGAATCCGGCGGATCGCTCCGGATGAACTGAAGCTCAGCGGCCGAGCAGCCCCGATGCTCCTCAGGCCTGCGATAGTACGCCAGCCAGCATACCAGCCACGTTGCGCTGAACAGACCGGTAGCCACGAACGCCCCCCGCCACCCGTAATGACGGGCCACCCAGGGCACGGTCAGCGGCGCAATCACCGCGCCGATATTCGCCCCGGCGTTGAAAATTCCAGTGGCCAGCGCGCGCTGCCGTCTGGGAAACCATTCCGCGATCGTCTTGATGGCAGCCGGAAAGTTGCCCGATTCGCCCAGGCCCAGGAAAAAACGCGCAATCCCAAAGCCCAATGCCGTTGACGCCAGTGCGTGCCCTGCCGCCGCCAGGCTCCACCAGGAGATCACGATCGTATAGCCACGCCGGGTTCCCAGCCGGTCCATCACCCGGCCCATCACCAGCAGCCCGATTGCGTATGCCGTCTGAAACGATGTGATGATATAGCCGTACTGCGCTTCGCTCCAGCCGATCGAGCGCTGCAACTCCGGCGCCAGCAGGCTGAACACTTGCCGGTCGATGTAGTTGATCGTGGTCGCAAAGAACAGCAGCGCGCAAATGCGCCACCGGCAATGCATTATCGAAGACCCAAAAGGTGTGCGCAACGTCTTTGATGATCGCCTACTTGGCCGGGCGGCGGAAAACCCCGTTATACTGTGGGGAATGCGTGCTCTCCTGGTATTTTGTTTGCTCGTTCTGACCGGCTGTTCCGGTTCTTCCGATTCCAAACCGCCTGAGCAGCGGGCTGGCGCGGAAGCGCCGCAGGCCACCCCCACTCTCTCCGTCATCAAAATGAACGATCCTGACGTCAAAGCGTATATTGTTAAGGATGTCAGCGACGGGCTCGATCCCGGCGGATGGCGTTGGACCTTCGATCGCCCCGAATTGCGCTTTCTGGTGAAAACCACCGACGGAGTTCACGCTGTAGCGGATTTCTCCATCGCGGACGCCACCATGAAGGACACCGGCCCCGTTACCGTATCCTTCTTTGTAAACGGCAAGCTTCTCGGCACGGAAAAATATTCTAAATCCGGCAGCTACCATTTCGATAAGCCGGTTCCAGCCGATCTGCTCACCGCCGGTAAGCTGGCGACCTTCGCAATGCGGCCCGAGCCGATTTGGATCTCACCCACCGATAAACAGCATTTAGGCCTTATTTTGATTCGTGCTGGATTCATTTCTTAATCCTTTTGTTAAACGTTGTTCCGATACTGATTGGCTTCGTTTTTACAATTTCGTGCTGCTATTCTGCCGGCGCGCTGCTGATGCGTGCCGCGCATCCCACTCTCTTTCGGGAAGAAGAGCATTTTTTCCGGTTTCTGACCGGGTCCGCCTGTTTCAGCCTTCTCATCTTTTGCCTGACCGCGGCCGGGCAGGCGCGCGTCGGGGTGTTTACAACTGCCGGATCCGCCCTCATGGCAGCGGCTTGGCATTTCCGGAGTAGGGCAGGGAAGCCGCTCCCGCTTCCCGATTTCCCTCTATTCTGGAAAGTAGCGTTCTGGTCGGTTGTTCTGGCTTATGGCGTCAGTTACTTCGTGCACGCCTTAGCTCCGGAGATGAGCCCGGACGGCTCCACGTATCATTTGGGCCTGGTCAGCCGCTACCTGCGCCAGCACGGCTTCGGTCACATCACTTCGGACATGTACGCCAACTTGTCGGAAGGAATTGAAATGCTGTTCCTGGCAGCTTTTTCCATCGGCCGCCATTCCGCGGCGGCACTGGTGGAATTCGCCTTTCTGCTCGCGCTGCCTTGGGGTATCCTCTGCTACGCCCGGCGCATCGGCTTCCCAGCTGCGGGCGTCCTGGCCGCCGCACTCGTGTATGCCAGTCCTGTCTTCGGTATCAGCGGCAGCTCAGCCTATAACGACGCTGCCGGGGTCTGCATTCTATTCGGGACGTTTTACCTCCTCCAGATTTGGAATGAAACGCGCGAACCAATGCTCATTCCATTCGTCGGCCTGCTCGCCGGCTTCTGTTACGCGGCGAAGTACACGCTTTTTCTCGCAGTTCCGTTCGCGGGTTGTTTCATCCTGGTTCAGCTTTTGCGCTCCCGGCGCCCTATCTTGAAGCACCTTCTGATTTTCTCGGGATGCGCGCTGCTCACGATTCTGCCTTGGATGACGAAGAACTGGATCACGGTCCAAAATCCGTTTTCCCCATTTGCCAACTCGTTGTTTCCGAATCCGTACATCACAAAGCACTTCGAACGGGAGTATTCGGACATGATGAGGCACCGGGAAGGGCTGGCTCAGGCGGAACGCCCGCTCGATCACATTGTCACGGGAGGCAAAACCTCAGGGCTCCTCGGTCCCGCTTTCCTTTTAGCTCCGCTGGCGCTGCTGGCGCTGCGGTTTGCGGCGGGCAGGCAGCTTCTCCTGGCCTCCGCAATCTTTCTGCTTCCCGCTTTCACGAACGTGGAAACACGCTTTCTCATGCCCATGGCGCCGTTCCTCGCCCTCGCGCTCGGGTTGGCTCTTGTGTCCGTGCCGGGGGGAATCGCTCTTGTCCTCGCCTTCCACGCTCTCACCTGCTGGCCTGCTGTGGTCCGTGGCTATAGTTCCCCCTACGCATGGCGGATCGACGAATTTCGTCCGGCTGAATCCTTTCGTCTAGTGCCGGAACAGACTACGCTCCGGAAGCGCATGCCCTCCATTGAGATTGACGAACTGCTCGATCGGCGGGTGCCTCCATCCGGGCGCGTGTTTTGCTTGAGCAATCCCCCGGAAGCATACACCTCGCGTGAAATTCTGGTCAGGTACGAATCCGCCCTGGGCAATCAACTCGGTGATTTTCTCAACGTGGCTCTCATTCCTGATTTCCAACCTACCGGAGTAGTTCGTTTCGCAATCCCCGAACAGAAGCTGCGCCGGATTCGAATCGTCCAGACCGCTACGCACGCGGCCGATACCTGGAACACCGCCGAAATTCGTGTCTTCGACAAATCCGGAGAGATCCGGCGCGATCCCTCTTGGCGGCTTCGCGCTTCAGTGAATCCCTGGAATCTCCCCCTTGCTTTCGACAATGACCCGGTCACCCGCTGGTCTACCGAGGAACCGATCCGCCCCGGCATGTACGTCGAAATGGACTTCGGCCAGAGCTTGCCCGTTACTGGAGTGACCCTGGAATCTGCCCGCGACCAGTGGAGCGTGCGGCTGCGTCTCGAATCCGAAGCCGGTCCGGGACAATGGAAGATTCTTTCTGAAAATCCTACCCAGGGCGAACAGCGGCTCCCTTCGAATCTGCGCCAGGATGCGATGCTCGAATTCAAAGCCCGCGGGATCACACACCTCCTCATCTCCAAAGGCGACTATGGTTGGGAGGATTATGCTCAAAACCAGAAACTCTGGGGCATTGCGTTCGAGGGGGAGGCACAAGGAAGCCGCTTGTACCGCATTCTGTGATTGAGCTGTTCAGGAGCGGATCATGGATAAAAAAAGCGGCCCTGCTGGTTATCTTCTTCCTTTTCAGCCTGAATATCTATCGCGCTATATCTCAGTCATTTACAACATCGGAAGCAAAGATATACATTGACTACGCTTCGAAGCCCCTCCTACAGATCTTTACTCTGCCTTACGCCCCGGATCACCAGGTTTTCTATACTGCCCTGTGTTATCTAGTTGTTCAGAGTTTCCGCGTGACGGAGTTCTGGTTGCGGCTTCCCGGCCTTCTCGGCGGACTCCTATTCTTTGGGGCTGTTTACCGGATCTGCCGTCTCTATTTCGGCAACTCCTTTCGCTTCCTGGCTACTTTTCTGGTACTGACTCTCAACCCGTTCACCCTCAATTATCTTTCCCTTTCCTCAGGCGTTGGATGGGCGGCTGGCCTTTACCTCCTGGCAATCGAGCAGTTAAGCCGTATTCTTAAGGAACAGACCGGTGCCTCAGCTGTCCGGTTGTGGCGAGCAAGCCTCGCGCTCGGTCTCGCAGTCACTTTTCAGTTCGACTTCGCGGTTCCGGCAATCGCTTTAGTCCTGGCTTTTTTCTACTGCCAGTTCTGGGGAGGTTACCGGCTGTCTGGTTTAACAATTCTGAACACGTTAGTTCTGCCCGGAGCGTTGATTGGCTTCGTTTTCACGATTTTGCCGATGCTTGGCACCACCCGCCAGTCATTCGCTGGCGGTGCCCGCTCAGCATCGGCTTCAGCGGAATCCATTCTGAAACCGGCGTTTCGCGATGCGAGTGTCCCCATGGCCGCGCTTCTTACCGCAGCCGGTGCACTGATTCTGTACCGGCTGCTTACCACGAGACGCGCCCCGGAACAGTTAATTGGCGGAACCCTCCTGGTGTCCGTCGCTCTTGCGGCCTTAATACATTGGTTTGCCGGGACGGGTTACCCGGCCGGTGCTGGCGCTTTTCCCTACGCTGTTCTAGCGCCGCTGTTGGTTTCCGCTTGCGCCGACCCGGAGCCGGGCTGGTTCGGAAC
>JALYXI010000205.1 GCA_030947245.1 Acidobacteriota bacterium | reverse complement strand
ACCTACGCGATGACGGGATGGCGCATCGGGTTTGGCCTGGTTCCGGAGCATATTGCTGGGGCGATGCTGAAACTGCAAAGCCATTCGACATCGAACCCCACCTCCATTTCGCAAAAGGCCGCTGTTGAGGCACTGCGAGGGCCACAGGATTCCGTGGCGGAGATGCTGGGCGAGTATCGGAAGCGCCGCGATTTCGTGGTCGGCCGGCTGCGGGAGATTCCGGGAGTGAGCTGCGAAATGCCCGAGGGCGCGTTTTACGCGTATCCGAACATAGCGGGCGTGCTGGGTAGGAACGGCTTGCAGACTCCTCAGCAATTTGCCGAAAGGCTTCTTAGCGAGGCGCATGTTGCGGTTGTTCCCGGGGAGGCATTCGGAACGGATCAGCACATCCGAATCTCATACGCTACTTCCATGGCGGATCTGGAACGCGGGCTGGACCGCATGCAGGATTTTATTGACCGCGCCGGCTAGACCTCGACGCCTGGAGCCCGAGCAGCGCGAGCGGGTTTGGGGATCGCGGAAACTGGAACCATGGTTTCCGAATCCCGAGATTCAGGTGGGGGAAGTGTGGTTTCGCGAAGAGCATTCGCCCGTTCTGGTGAAGTTCCTTTTCACGACAGAAAACTTGTCCGTTCAGGTGCATCCGGATGATTTGCTGGCGCGCCAAAGAGGCCACCCGCGTGGAAAGACTGAGATGTGGCACATTCTGCAAGCAGCGCCGGACGCACGGATCGCCCTTGGCTTCGTCCACCCGGTGACCGAGGCGGCGGTGCGGGCTGCCGCGGTTGATGGCAGCATAATGGGGCTGCTTCGGTGGATTCCCGTCGTGGCCGGCCAGACTTGGTTTATCCCCGCAGGAGCGGTTCATGCCATCGGAGCTGGAATCACGTTATGTGAGGTGCAGCAGAATTCCGATGTGACGTACCGCTTATTCGATTACGGCAGAAACAGGGGACTGCACTTAGAGGAGTCGCTACGGGCGGCGGACCTGAACTACCTGCCTGAAACAATTCCCCGGGACCGGCCGCGTGTTGTGGATTGCCCCTACTTTCAGGTGGACCGGGTTTTCCTGCGGGGAGAGGAAGAATGCGCACCGGTTCCCGGTCGGGAACGGCTAGTGGTTGCTTGCGAAGGCTCCGGGTGGATTGCGGGCGAGCCGTTCCGGATGGGTGAGGTTTGGAAGGCGCCTTCCGGGGAGCCCCTTCGTATGAGTGGAAGCGGTGAGTTGCTCTCCGTGGCTTATCCTTCGGGAAGTTGACGGCGGCGCATGTCCGATGCGGCCAGGCTCGATCTACGTCACTGATTGGGTGGGACGGGCTGCTCGTTCCAGCCAGTTCACCGGAAATATACCGATGCATCAGTCACCAGGCTGTTTGAAAGCAGATCTGTCAGTAGAGCTCACCTGCTCCGGCGGAACTGCTCATCCAAACGAAAGCATCGACTAAAAACATCACGCAAGCCGCCGCCGTGGAATGTGAGACAGCGTGGGTTGCGATCCGCCAAGTGCGGCAAAGCGTATTCCCGCCTCACGCGCAATCAGCGCCTCCAGACCTGCTCGAACCAATGCTGTTTTCTCCTGAATCCCTGTGATTTCCCTCGCACGGTCAAGCAGACGGTCATCGATAATCAAAGTCAATCGCATATGCACTAGTATGCATTCTATGAACTTCAAGCTGGCATGGAAGATTGTATGCTGAGGAAAAGCCGCAATCAATATGCGTAAAAAGGGATTTCTGCTGGTACTGGCGCTCTGTGTTGGGCCATGTTTCGCTCAAGACCAGACGGCCGCGTATACAGGCTCAGCGGCTTGTAAGTCCTGCCATCCGAAGATCTACGCCCGTTGGAGCAAAACCCGGATGGCGAATGTCGTACGCGATCCTAAAGAGCATCCGGACGCAATTATCCCCGATCTTACAAAGGCCGATCCCGCAATCGTTAAGTTTAAGCGCGAGGATATCGCATTTGTCTACGGCAGCAAGTGGAAGCAGAGATATTTTACAAAGGCCGGGAACGACTATTTTCCGCTCGGAGCGCAGTGGGACATTGCCCATCAGAAATGGTCAGCGTACTTTGTGAAACCGGGAACCGACTGGTGGACGGCCTTCTACCCGCCAGACAACATGGAGAGGCCGACGGGCCCCACCTGCGATGGTTGCCATTCAGTCAACTACAACGTGAACACGAAGACAGTCACGGAGTGGAATGTCGGCTGCGAAAAGTGCCATGGACCCGGCAGCGATCATGTGAGGCGAGCCTCACAGATGAATATCGTGAATCCCGCGCGGCTCAATTACGTCGATGCGACCAACACTTGCATCCAATGTCACTCACAAGGACGCCCACTTACCGCTCCGGCCCCTGGAAAAGCTTATGACTGGCCGGTCGGGTTTCACATGGGGAAGCGGCTGCAGGACTACTGGCAACTGGAAGAGCACAAACTGGGGGAAACCACCTTCACCCATTTTGCGGAAGGCACAGCGCACAAGAACCGGATGCAGGGCAACGACTTCGTCCAGAGTGTGATGTATCGAAGAGGCGTTACCTGCAACTCATGCCATGACGTTCACGGGACCGAAAACAATGCGGACCTGATCAAACCCGGCAGCCTGATGTGTCTGGAATGCCATGGGCCAAGCTCGCCCAATGGCCCTCACAATGCGGCAACCCTCGAGGCGCATTCGCACCATCAGGCCGGAAGCACGGGAAACGACTGTCTTGCTTGCCACATGCCGAAAATTGAGCAGACTCTTCCCGATGACTTCGTCCGCTCCCACACGTTCAAGTTCATCACGCCTGAGATGACCGAGCAGTACAAAATACCGAACCCGTGCACATCCTGTCACACGGACAAGACCACTTCATGGGCAAAACAGGCGCTTAGTAGCTGGCGCGACCGTTCGCCATGGCGCGATGCGCAGTAGACACCCCCACGATTTCTATCGATCGAAGCGCATGAGGATGGGCCCCAGTAGATAGGCGGTAAAACATCCAATCAGGTACAACAGGGCGGAGCACCAGAGCACCACTTCACTCAACCTGCTGGCCGTGCGGCACGCCCCGCTATTGCTGGAATCGCAAGCGGCGATCTTTGCTTGAAGCTTCGGAGCAATCCAATAGGCGTAAACGAAACTGCTGGTAATGAGCAGCCCCGCCACGATAAAGACCCAATGCTTGTGATGAGACAGGCTGACGAGCCAGGGAACTGCCGAGAGCACCGAAGCAACGGTGGCGCCCAGTCCAACCAACACAAGAAGTGAGGGCAGCGCACAGCAAAGCAGCGTGCCGAAGGACGTAAAAAGAGATAAATAGTTGAGAACCCCGCCGCGGAGCCCCGGCGGCGCACTGGTGAGCGTTGATTGCATCGTTACTTCTCCTCTTTCACTTGGCGGACCTGAAGCGGCACAGGCGCTTTCAAATTCTTCCCCGGCGCCATCACGCCCTGAATCAGCACGGTTTGGCCGAGCTTCTTTGCCACTACGTTGTAAGTGGCGGGGTTCTTTGGATCAGCAACGAGGGCCAGTATTTCCTTCGCTCCCGAAACCTTCAACTGAATCCGTCCCTGCGGATTCATCACTTCGCCCCGAACGGAAACAGCCGTTGATTGCGGCGTGTATCCCTTCTGGTGAAGCAGTTGCCACAACTGCGAGACGGATACCTCGTTTCCCGGTTTCAGTTTCACCGTCGCGAGGCCCTTGTTTAAACTCACCTCGACCGATTCGACTCCGGGAACTTTTTTCAATGCCACGTCCACGACGTGGGCGCAGGTCATTCAATCCATGCCGAAGATGGAAAGGTCGACTTGCAGCAGCTCAGCGCGCGCGGGAAGGGCCGCGCTCACGAGAGCGAAGACGGCAAGGGAAAGTCCTTTATGCATCGTTTTCTCCTTAAAAGAAATAAGCAAAATTAAGCGCGAAGCGGTAGCGTTCTTTTGGATAGAGCGGCCCCACATCGCGGTAGATGGGAAATTGCACCCCGGCTTCAATCCCGATGGCGCGGTATACCCCGAGCAGGCTGGGACCGAGAAACATTTGCTTCGCTCCGCTACCCGGGAGTTCAGCGCTCCGCCTTTGGAGTGCCCCGGTTCGCTCGCCGGTAAACTCCCCGAACACGCGCCAGTCCCATCGCGGATAATCGGTGCGCCACGAAAGTGGACGATAGCCATAAACGCCGGTACAGGAAAGCAGATCAGGGCGGCGGTCGCCTCGTGATTCCGTGTACCGTTGATAGCTTGCGCCCACCCAGAGATAGTTACTCCGTGAGGCAACGCCGGTGACCGCTCCCACCAGATAGCCCGTCCCGCTATTCAAGCCCCGGTAAAGTCCGGTTTCCTGCTGCGGGCCTGGAACGAGTACGCCGGCAACCGCAGTGCTTTCGATTCGCTTGCCCGCGTAATCCTTTCGCTGAAATCTCCACCATGCCAGTCCGCTGAAGTCCCCGCTGATCGGGGTCGTCATTGTTACTGATGAGCGCGGGAATGGGTCAGCCCGGAACACGACCGGGCCCGAGACAGCAAGTTTCAGGTTTGGTGTCACGCCGTAAGTAATTTCGGCCTCCAACGCCGAGGCCGCGCGGTTTCGCCCGTTCACGCCCAGATCGAGACTCCAGCCTCCTTTGGGGTTTGTCGGGGTCGCGAGTCCGAAGACGGGCCCATGATCGGCGGCGCTCAAGCATTGAGCCATTGCGATGGCCGCGGCAAAGGCCGCAGCCCGCTTACGTAGTTGCTGCATTTGTAGTTTCTCCTTTCGTCTATCGCCGTAGCAGGGATTAGCGCGAAAAGATAAACTAGATCAGAAAAGTGGAGTGAAGGACTTGTAGATCAGGCGGGAATGGCTCTCTCGGCTTCGTAGTGAGCGAGTTTGCGGGCGCGTTGGTCGTAACGAGCGGAATGCCGCCGGTAAGAATTCCGGCAACCGGCAGATCTACCCGGAGATTGACGGACTCGCGATGCTCAAAAGCAATCAGTCTGCACTGGGGCCCGGATGCTTCTGTGTTTGGTGCTGTGGTAGTTTTGCAATGGCCGTCCGGTGCGCAACACCCTTTTGCGCCTCCGAACATGAAGTAC
>JALYXI010000199.1 GCA_030947245.1 Acidobacteriota bacterium | reverse complement strand
GCATCGCCGCGCACCACCTCCAGGGAAGGGAATCGAACCGCAAGAGAGACGGCCAGTTCGGGGTCCAGCTCAATCGCCGCAACATGGCCCGCGCGCCGGAGCAGGTGCTCTGTCAATGCCCCCTTGCCAGGCCCGATCTCCACGATCACGGGCTCCCCGGGAACGCAAGCAGCTTCGGCAATGCGGTACAGAACATTCCGGTCGGCCAGGAAATGTTGCCCCAGCTTCTGCCGGGCCATCAGCCTCTGACGTTGATCCGGTGCGAACTCAGAAGGATCTTGCCGGACGTCGGCTGGCCGGAAACTGTCGCCGGAGCGAAGCTAGTGAAGAGCAGCAGATTTCCCAGTTGCTTCAGGTCATCGCGCGTGAACTTTCCGTGGGTCGCATAATTCGCAACATGGCCCGTTTTGTCGATGGTCAACTCAATTACCACGTCGCGCCCGGTATAGCCGAAGGGGGAAAGCTGATCCACTTCCACCTGCGTCGTGAAGCCAAGCGGAATCTCGTCAACCGGCATGGGAAGCGGAAACCCCAGGTTGCCCACCAGCATGACGAAACACACCACGGAGGAGAGCAGGCCGCCGGCGGCAGGCACCGCAAGAGGCCGCATCAGATCCCGCATGGTCAGACGGACCCGCGTCCACCAGCGCCAGGCAGCGGTTGAGAAATCCGCATTGCCGCGATGCCGGGCAACCTCATAGGAAGCCGCTACGCGGAGACGCCCCGTCAACTCCTTCGGCACTGAAATCCGGGGCAGCTCCCTCAGCGCAGAGTGCAAGCCGCACAAATCTTTTTCATAGCGAAGGCAATCGCGGCAACCCGCCAAATGCAAATCCATCGCTCGCCGCTCACCCTCCGGCAGACGCCGATCCAGCAATGTCGATAACGAGCCTTGCACTGTGCGGCAGTTCATAAGCACTCACGTAATTGCAGTTCCGGGCTTAACCGGGCGGTCAGTTGAAGGCGCAACGCTTCTCTTCCGCGAAGAATCCGGCTTTTCACGGTTCCCATTGAGATCTGAAGGATATCGGCAATTTCCTCATAACTCAGATCTTCCACATCGCGCAGAACCACGGCTTCCCGGAAGCTCGGATTGATGCGGGCGAGCGCTTCTTCCAGAAGAATGTGCTTTTCACGATCGAACGCCCGATCGAACGGAGACCGCCCGGAATCCGCCAGCGCGCGTTCACGTGGCGCCGAATCACCGAACTCTTCTTCCAGACCGACCTCTTTGTGCCGGTGCCGGAAAAGCCAGCGCCGCCGGTTGTGGCTTTCATTCACCGCGATCCGGTAAATCCAAGTCCGCAGACTGCTCTTGGCCTGGAAGTGAGAAACGTTCCGGAACACCTTCAGGAAAACTTCCTGGGTCACGTCCGAAGCGTCGCCCGAATCGTTCAGCAGGCGATAGGCCAGATTGTAGACGGGTTGCTGGAATCGCGAAATCAAGCTTTCATAGCTGGATTCCGCCCCTGCCCGCAGGCCGGACACGAGTTGCGCGTCTTCGTAAGTCAGCGCACTGTCCGCGGAGAGCCCTGCCAAGTCGAGCGTGAGCGGAGTAGTCAAAAATCTTTCCCTGCTCTATTAGACACCCTCTTGCGGGCCAAAGTTCCCGGCCCGGTCGCCGGCGCTGACCCACGACAACCGATGCAGCAGCCAGGCCATCACGATGGCCAACAGAGGATCGGTACTTTCGGCGGCGTGGTTGGGCAGATACAGTTGCGCCGCTTCGATGGCGGCAAGGATAGCGGCAGTGATCGCGGCGGCCTTTGCCATCGCGACGCCGGCGGTGCGCAGCAACCAAACCGCTGAACCGTATAGAAAGACTTTCTTTAGAAAAACGCCGAAGCCGGTTTCCCACTCGGAGGAGAAGAGAGCGCGGAAGGGCACCCACTCAAAGCGTTGCGGGTCCGGGGCGAAGCGGTAAGGCGCGAGACCCACGGCTGCAATCGACAGCAGTGTGAGCGCGGCAAGAATCCAGCCGCGCCGGGAAGCCCTTGCCACAAATGCAGCCCAGGCAATCCACGCCAGAAGAAAAGCCAGGCATTCCTGCCAGCCGGTATTCAGGCCGAGAATCAAAAAGCGAGCCGGGATGAGCAGCCCGAAAACGGGAAACATCCACGCCCCTTCGTAATCGCCGAACACAGCCTGCGCGAGCCGGGCCGCCACCAACCATCGCACCCACTCCGCGAAGAACGATTCCGGCGCCAATGGCCCCAAGAACAGGACGGCAAGCTTTTGACTGAGATGTGTCCGGCTCAGGTCCGGAATCAGGGGGAACACCATCGACCCTGCCCAACAACCCAGCAGCAGAAGAGCGCCCGGGTTCGGAATGGAGATTACGGGAGACCGCCTGCGTCCCCGATAGAGCAGAGCGCCGAGCGCCACTCCGGCTGCGGCTCCGACCGCGTTCGATACCACGTCCAACATGCTGGTGATCCGCTGCGCATCGAAAAGCTGGATCATCTCGATGGCCGATGACAGCAACGCAGCCATCATGACGGGCGCCGCAAGACGAAGCAGGGAGGAACGCCGCACCAGCCACGAGTAAGCGGCCAGGCCAAACGGCGTATAGATCGCAACGTTCAGCGCAACATCCTTTATCAGATAGCGGTCGAAGACGAACGGCCACGAACGAAGGAGTACCACGAGCGGATTGCCAGCAACGCGCGCCGAGTGGAACTGCCAGGGATAAAGCGACCCATAAATCAGCAGCGCCGTTACGGCCAGGAGGATTCGGAACAAGCCTTAAGGACACCATACTCGGGAGGCGTTTCCGCGAGCCATCCAAACGCCGCCGGTCCAATCCCGAATTTCCGCCCTGCCGCGTCCGCAACACGCGCCATGCGCTCCACGACGCTACGCTGAAACCCGGCATCGTGCCATTCGAGAAATCCGTTCTTCGCGCTGATGCGCAGCGCCGCTTCCCGCGTAGTCGCGCCCCGCGCTTTGGTTTCGCGAATATGCAAGGGGTCGGCGACGATCGGCGTACCGGTAGCCGCAAGCGCCATCTGTACCAGTCTCTCCGGATCGCACGGCAGCAGGGGCGCGAGCGCCGCGTACACAGCAATCCCGGAAGCGCGCAGTTCGCGAATGACGGCGAACCGCTCGCCGATTGGAGCGCAATGCGGTTCATACAGGGCCCGCACATCCTCTCGGTCTGTTGTCACTGAGAAACTTACTCGCAAGCGCGGGATTCGCTTCAAGAGTTGAAGATCACGTAAGACCAGCGGCCCGCGGGTCTGAATGACGAACATCGCCGGGGCATTTTCCGCCACCGCTTCCAGCACTCCGGGCATGCAACGCTCTTCCGCTTCGGCCGGCTGATAGGGATCCACCAGGGGTGAACAGTAGATCCGCTGAGGAGGGCGCAACTCCTTCGTCAGCGCGCCGGCCACGTTTCGTTTGAAGGTGGTGAACTGCCCCCAGCGCTCCCAATCTTCCCGCTTCAGCCCCGCGTAAATCCGCAGCGATGGCACATAGCAATAGGTGCATCCGAACGTGCAGTTCCGCGCCGGTGTCAGCGAATGCGTAAATCCGGCTTCGGCCAGAAAGCCCGAGACCGGCGTCAGCATTTTACAGGCTCAGCTTCTCGCGCGCATGGTTGAGGCAGATCTTCACATTCTCATCTTCAAGCCGCAATTGGGCCTGGCGCGACTGTTGGTCCACCCGGGGCAGGGCCTGCAAACGGTGCCCTTCGCGCTGAACCAGTTTCAAAGTCCTGGCCAGGTAAATGCCGTTCCGCTCGGGGAAAGTGGCCCAGTATTTTTCTGTGAGGCACGGCACAACCAGCGGATTGCGGGTGATCATTTCCAGCGTGAACCGCGTCTTGGGACGGGCCGCGCGAATCGCCGCAATCATTCGCTCCAGGTTCAGGAAACCTTCTCCCAGCGGCATTTCCGAAAGCAGGAAGCCGTCCGGAAACTCCTCGACACCCATGTCCTTTACGTGAGTGGAC
>JALYXI010000380.1 GCA_030947245.1 Acidobacteriota bacterium | reverse complement strand
GGTCCGCAATGGCGCGAAGCTCCTGATGAAATTTCGCCGGGGGCACGATGTAGCCACCTTCGCCCTGCACCGGTTCGAGAACGATTGCCGCCACCTCCCGGGCCGGCAGAATGGTCTTGATCAGTTGGTTCTCGATGGCCCCGGCGCACTCCACCGCGCAGGTGTCCGGAGTGCGGTTGTACGGACAGCGGTAACAATACGCGTAGGGAATGTGATGTACGCCCGGCAGGAACGGTCCGAAGCCTTCGCGCTGAACCGGCCGGCGCGCGGTCAGCGAAAGAGAACCCATGGTCCGGCCGTGGAACGCGCCATAGAAGGCGATGAACTTATCGCGGCCGGTCGTATAGCGTGCCAGCTTGAGAGCCGCCTCCATAGCTTCCGTTCCGGAGTTTGTGAAGAGAACCCGTCCATCCGTCCCGGCCAGGATCTCCGCAAGCTCCACCATGTTCTCGTAGTAGAAATCCGTGCCTGACATATGGATCAGACGGGCGGCTTGCGCCTGAATGGCAGTTACTACTTCCGGGTGGCAGTGGCCGGTAGAGGCAACCGCGATGCCGGCGCAGAAATCGAGGAAGCGGTTGCCATCCACGTCGATAATCGTTGCGCCTTCGCCGCGATCGACAACCAGCGGATAGTCTCTTGTGTACGAGGGTGAAAGTACTCGGGCATCCCTGGCAACGATCGCCTGGGCCCGCGGGCCGGGCAACTGCATAGCTATTCTCCTTAATTGATCTGTAATCGAGTGAATTGAACGGAACGCGAAAGGAGAGACGCGTTAATCAGAGCCAAACAGGCTGGGGCGGGCTGCTGAGGGGAGACCCGACATCACCGTAGAGTACGACAAGTGGAGCCGGATTACCAGCGTTAGCGTCTAACGTGAGGGGTTGAAGGTACTCGTGCCAGTACTGCCGACATCATTTCGACGAGCATCCCGCAGTGATTCGATGGAGCACCTTCATCACCTTCGATGCCTTGTTCGCTCGCAACTTCTTCCAATCCGGAACTGCCGTTTTGCTGGCGCTGTCCGATAAGAAAGCCCACTCCGGATTTGGCCTGGTATGTTCTCTGAAGGCCCGCAGCCAAGTGGATGCGTATTCTCGGAATGTGGGGGCCGTACCTCTGCTCCAGATGTTTCTGGCAAGAATCCTGGCTATGGCTCCACTCTCAAATCGTCCGCCGGTCAAATCCTTGAGAAGTACGATCCTTGCGCGGTTTGTCTTATCGTATTGCCCATAAAACAACCTGTCGTTCGCCGCAACGTTCCGGGCAGCTTCCCCCATAAGTTCTTTGGCTTCGGACGTCAAAGGTCTTAGTGGCCGTTCATGACAAAGCCGAACATGGTGTCACCGGCACCCACCACAAGGTACTGTTTGCCATCCAGCTGGTAGGTGATGGGTCCGTTGCTCATGCCGCTCCCCAGATTGACATGCCACAACGGCTTCCCGGTTGTAGCGTCGAGCGCGACCAGGTTGTTCGACGGATCCCCGGCAAATACAAGATTGCCCGCGGTACTGAGCACGCCGGAGCGAATGCCGGAGCCTTCCCACTTGTGGGTCCAGCGAATGGCTCCGGTCTTGTAATCGATTGCCTGGAGCATGGATTCAGCCCAGCCGCCGCGGTCATTGCCGCCCCAACCTTCGGGCTTCTCGTCATCGTCGTAGATGTAATACACGCTGAACCCACGCGATGCGTTGATGTAAAAAAGGCCGGTCTGCGGACTGAAGCTGGGCGGAGGCCAGTTTGCCGCGCCGCCCTGGTTGGGTGTCACCAATGCGCCATCGATTTGCGGTTCCTTGGCCGGGTTTGGAATCGGCTGACCTTTCGCATCCACGCCCTTGGCCCAATTCGTTTTCACAAATTCGGTGGAACTGATGTTCTTTCCGTTTGTCCGGTCCAGAACGAAAAAATAGCCGTTGCGGCTGGCCTGAGCCAGCAGTTTGCGCTTTTCTCCTTTCACCTCACCGTCGAAAAGTACGGGGGTTTGAACCGCATCCCAATCATGCGTGTCGTGCGGAGACGATTGGAAGTGCCATTTCATCTTGCCGTTATTCAGATCGAGTGCCACGATCGATTCGGTGTACAAGTTATCGCCCTTGCGCGCTTTCCCCGCGATGACGGGCTGGGGATTGCCTGTGCCGAGATAGACAAGGTTCAGTTCGGGATCATAAGTGCTTGGCACCCAGGTCATGCCGCCGCCGTGCGCCATGGCTTCCGCGTTGGGCCATGTTTCGGAGCCGGGTTCACCGGGTTTCGGCAGAACGGAAAAATGCCATTGCAGGTCGCCTGTTTCCGGATCGCGCGATTCCAGATAACCCGGAATATCCAAATCGTCCCCGCTTACGCCGACGATGACGTGATTTTTCATCACCACCGGCGCCACTGAGCCGAAATACATCTGGTCCAGGTCGCAAATGGGCTTGTGCCAGCGTTCCTTTCCGTCACTCAGATTCAAAGACACTAAGTTACAGTCCGGTGTTTCGAAGTACAGCCACTTGCCGTAGACCCCGACTCCGCGATTACCGATATGTTCGCCGCCTTTCGATTGCCAGTCATAGCGCCAAATCTCGCGCCCCGTGCGGGCGTCGATCGCCCAAACGTGGTCCGGGATGGTGAAGTACATCACGCCGTCCACTACCACTGGCGTGGCTTTGATGGAACCTCCGAACGCCGAACCACCGGCGTTGATGCGGTACACCCATCCGAGGCTTAGCGATGGGACGTTCGAGGAGTCGATTTTGGTAAGCGGGCTGAATCGCCTTCCTGAATAGTCGCCATTATAGGTGGGCCAGGAATCCGTCGGTGGCTGCACAAGCTTGGCCGGATCGAGCGATTGCGCCAGTAATGCCGTGGCAGCGGCGCCCACAGTAAGAATTCTGATCATCATGTTATTTCAGGCTCGCGAGGTAAGCGACAACGTCGTGAATGTTTCTGTCCGTGTAGAGTTCCAGCAGATCGTAATGCGCTTGGTAGGGATCTTTCTTCTCCACTTTTAGTTCCGGCGTGCGCGTGAAGGAATGGTAGTCGCCCGCGGCATCGCGCAGTGACACGTTGAAGTCGTCAAGCTTGTCCAGCACGCCTGTAACAGGGGCGCCGGAAGGGGGAATGACGGTCACCATCACGGGCTTTGTATGCGCCACGCCTCCGCCACGGACGAAGCCCACGCCGCGGGGAAACAGAAAGCGCTGCTGCAACGCGGGCGGGTCGTACTTCGCTCCAACCCGGGCAAGATCACCCGTGACGGAATGGCAGGAGATGCATTTACCAGCTCCGGAGAAATAAGCGGCTCCGGCTTTGGCGTCTCCGGTTAGAACGTTGATCACCTTCGAATAAGGGCCGCTGCGAAGCGTGTCCGCCACGCGTTGATGGAGAAAGTGGGCCAGGTCGCCAACTTGACCCTGGTTCAGGCTGGCGCTCAAGCGGCCGCTCTGCATCGGGTGTCCGCTCTTCAGGAAGGGCCCGAGCGTGCTTCCATAGCGGTCGTGCAGGACCACGAGAGATCGAACCAGATCCGCCGCATCGTCTTTCCCTCGCGCCCTTTGCCCATGGCAAGTGATGCACTCCGCGATATAGACACTCTTGCCCCGGTCCGCCGCCGCGGCGTCCACAACCTGGACGTCCATAGGACCTGCTCCCGGTGTTTGACGGCGGCGCGCATTCGTACCCGCGGCGGCCGTCTGGCCGGCAGCGCCCGCGTCGGGAGGAAAGTTATTGGCCAGATAACCGAGAACCTGAGCGAATTCCTGATCGGTTCCCTTGGCCCCGCGCGTCACCATGCTCGCAATCACCTCGCCCCACTGCGCCCGCGTTCTGCCTTTGCTGATGGTGACTTCCGCGCCGTGGCAGGTGTTGCAGAGTTTCTGGACCACTTCTTTTCCCGGTGCATCGGGGAACTGCGGGGCCGCCGCGGAATTGGCTCGCGGAGCGGCGGGAGTATTTTGCGCCCGCATAGGCGCGCATATTAGAACCGTACACAGGAGTGCGGCGTACGTCAGGGTACCTGCCGGAACCTTCATGAGAATCAGATTACAGTATTGCTACGGATTCTTCGCGGCGGCTTTCGCGGGCGGTTCGTTGAACGATCGTTCGAGTGAGTTGGCCGGGTCTGTGGATACCGTATGATCGCGCCATAACCAGCGCATCATTTCCGGCAGGATCGCACCGCCCATTTTCTGCCCGTGTTTGTTCATGCCCCAGGCATAATTCACTTCGTAACCCTTTTCGGTAAGAGCCTGCATCAGCCGGACATTCTGGAAAAACCAATCACGCGTTTGGTCGTAGTTCCCATCGCCGCGCACGCCGCGATTATCATTCCGTCCATCCTGAAGAAAGACCCGGATCGGCTTTTTATCCGCTTTGCGAACCAGTTCGGGATACACGTTGCCGCCACGAAGATTCACGAAGCTGCCCACGATGCTGAGCACCTTGCGGAACTCGTCCGGCCGCTGCCAAGCCACGGTGAAGGCCGCGATGGCCCCTGAGCTTGCGCCGCCGATCCCGTGCTGTTCCGGATCTCGCGAGATGTTGTAGTCTTTGTAGAGGACGGGAAGCAATTCGTCCACGATCACTCGCGCGTACCGGTCATCGAGGGTGTTGTATTCCGTGGGGCGATTCGTGTTCCGATCACCCCAATCGCGCGGGGTTGGCTCGGGCTGATCGGGCGAGCGGCCGGGGTTAATGAACACGCCGATCATGACGGGAATTTCCCGCCGATAGATCAGATTGTCCATCACATTCTGTGCGCGCGCGTCCCCATCCGCCGCCTTGAACGCCTGGCCATCGTTGAAGATCATTAAGCTGGCCGGGACAGTGGGATCGTATTGGGCGGGAACGTAGACCCAGTATGTGTGGGAAGTACCCGGGTAAGCCTTGCTGGGCAGATTGAAAGGGCCGCGAATCTCTCCTTTGGAAACGCCTTCCTGGGGCATCGAATCCGGTCCGAGTTGGTAGTGCGCGTCGGGATTCGGCGCTTTGGGCGGTTCCTGCGCCAACGCTAGGGTAACCATTCCTGCTAAAGACAGGGGAACGATCCAACTCATTGTTTGAATCCGGTTAAGGGGGCTCAGGAAAGTATTATATAATCGCAACGTTGACAGTGCGAACGTCATCTCATAATCAGTATCGTCCTGGAGTCGTGAAACCTTGAACAGAATCAGCTTGGCCAAGATGGGGGTATCAACGCTTGCGGGCTCCGTTTTCCTGGCTTTTCTGAATCTCGGGCATGCCCAAGCTCCCGCTCCTGTTCCGAATGAGGCGGCCGCTTCCCAGGCTCTGATGAAGCGGTACTGCGTAGGATGTCACAATCAATCGCTGCGTACGGCGGGCATATCCGTGCAGAATCTGAATCCAGCGATGAACGGGCCTGATGCCGCCGTGTGGGAGAAAGTCTTGCGCCGGGTGAGCACGGGCCAGATGCCGCCTCCCGGTATGCCCCACCCGAAGCCCGAAGCGACGGCTGAGTTTACGAAATGGCTCACCGAATCGCTGGACAACGCCGCGGTGGCGCACCCTAATCCGGGGCATCCCACCATTCATCGGCTAAATAGAAACGAGTACAGCAACGCGATCCGTGACCTGCTCGGGTTGGATTTGAAACTTGGCGCGAAGCTGCCGGCCGACGATACAGGGTACGGCTTTGACAACATCGGCGAGGTTTTATCTCTCTCTCCCATCCTGATTGAGCGGTACGTCTCCGCTGCCCGTCTGGTGAGCAAAGCGGCGGTAGGAACCACGGCAATTAAGCCCGAAGTGAATGAATTTAGGCCACCTAAGGAAACTGGGGGCGGCCGCACTCGCGTGAGCGATGACCTGCCGTTCGATTCTGTGGGTGGGCTGTCCATCGATTATCATTTCCCGGTCGATGCCGAGTACGTGATCAAAGTCACTGTTCCGGCTGCGGGTCTGGCTTTCGACGGCCCTGCACCCCTGCCTTCCGTTACCGAACTTCGAGTCCCCGTTAAAGCGGGCATTCGGAGAGTTGGGGTTACATTCCTTGCAGAAAATCTGGCTTCTGAAACCGTACCGGTTATCGGAGCCGCCGCC
>JALYXI010000145.1 GCA_030947245.1 Acidobacteriota bacterium | reverse complement strand
CCGACACCAACGAACAAATATATGATGTAAGCCTATGGATACGGCCATGAATCGTCGATCGCGGCTTCTGCGCTCTGTCACGCAATTCGCCTTCGCGCTCTCTTTCTCAGGACTGGCATTTGCACAGGGGCTCGGCACGCTGGTCGGAACCGTCGCGGACAAAACCGGAGCTGTAATGCCTTCCGCGCAGGTGAAGGTCACCGACGAAGCCACCTCGACCGTACGCGAGACCACCACAAACGATCAGGGGTATTACGTGGTTCCCGCTCTCCGTCCGTCCACTTACACGCTCACAATAGAAGCTGTCGGGTTCGCCCCATCGGTTCGGAAAGGAATCCTGCTGCAGGCCGACGAGAGCCTCACCGTAAACCAGACTGTTTCCGTGCAACAGTCCAATCAGACGATTGAGGTCAGCAGCGAAGTCAGCCAGGTGAACACTACCACTTCCACCGTAAGTGAGGTTGTCGACCAACGGCGCGTTGTCGATCTGCCATTGAATGGCCGCAATGCGGCCTCGCTGCTCTTGGTGGTCGCTGGGGCAACGCCCGCGCCCGGCACGGATGTGGACCAGGGAAATACGAAAACGTTCCCCGCGACCGTCACCGTTTCCACCAACGGTTCCCGCCAGAACCAAGTGAGCTTCCGGTTGGATGGAGCAAACAACAACGATCTGTACACGAATGCGAATCAGCCCTTTCCCTTTCCCGATTCGTTGCAGGAGTTCAGCGTGCAAACGGCAAACTACTCGGCAAAGTATGGCGGCAACGCCGGAGGAGTGGTCAATGTAGTCACCAAGTCGGGATCCAATGGCTTTCACGGAAACCTTTTCGAGTTCGTCCGGAATGCCGAATTCAACGCGAGAAATTTCTTCGCCTCGAAACGCGATCAATTGAAGCGCAACCAGTTTGGCGGGACAATCGGCGGTCCCATCGATATTCCTCGCTTATACAGCGGCAAGAATCGCGATTTCTTCTTTTTTGGGTATCAGGGCACCAGGATTCGCAATGTGGGGGGCACGTCCAGCGTTTTCGTTCCCACGGCGAGTAACTTGAATGGCGATTTTTCGAATGTCCTGGACATCGGACCTGCCAATCCTTTTGGTAAACCGACAACGGTGGTCGACCCCGTAACCGGCCTTCCCTTTCCGGGGAACCGGATCCCCACCAGCCGTTTCGATCCCGCGGCCGTGGCCTTCCTGAAATACATTCCGGTCGTCACTTCCGGGAACGGCCGGGTATTCTATTCCGTACCGCTCGCCCAGAGCTTCAATGAATACGTATCTCGCATCGACCACTCCTTCTCCGAGCGCGACCGGCTGACTGCCCGCTATTTCTTCGACCGCTTCAGCAACACCGGCTTTCTCGATAACTCGAATTACCTCAGCAATTCCAATTTCTCCGTGATTGAGTCGCAAAATGCCATGCTGGCCGAGACTCACATTGTCACGCCCACGGCTTTGAATGAAGTGCGGCTAAGCTTCTCCCGCGAGACATCGAATCGCGGTCCCGCGCCCGGCAGCATCAGCCTCGCTTCCCTTGGCGTAAACCTGTATCAACCTCCCGTAAACACCATCGAAGGCATCAATGTATCCGGGTTCTTCAATCCGAGCCAGACGGACCCCGCTTCGTTTATTAGGAATCAGTACAACTTGAGCGATGATTTCAATTGGGTGCTCGGCAAGCACAGCCTTTCATTCGGTGTCTCCACGATCCATGCGCAAGTGTTATTGCGCAACCAGTTCAGGACCAGCGGCTCCTACACATTTACCAGTGATGTGACAAACGACGCTCTTGCCAGTTTCCTTCTCGGCTACGTGCGAACGTTTACCCAGGGCTTCGGCGAGTTTAAGGACAACTTGGTGAACACCGGGAGTGGCTATGTACAGGATGACTTTCATGCCTCCCGCCGCCTTACATTCAATCTCGGGCTGCGGTATGACCCGCTCTTTCCTTGGCAGGAGCGGATGAACCGGGTTGAGCAATTTAGCGTCAGTAATTACAACGCGAACGTCAGGTCGCGGATTTACGCCAATGCGCCCCCGGGCCTGCTGTTTCATGGCGATCCCGGCGTGCCGCAATGGGGCGCGAAGGGCAGTTACAACAACTTCTCCCCACGGGCCGGTTTCGCTTACGACCTGACTGGTGATGGTAAGACCAGTATCCGTGGCGGGGCCGGAATCTTCTATGATGCGATTCAGGACGGTATCTTCAACAATCGCTTCGTCGATGTTACTCCCTTCAGTCCGCAGTTCAGCCTCACGCAGCCTCAGGGTTCATTCAGCAACCCGCTTCTCGGTCTTACGAATCCCTATCCGTCCCCGTTCCCTCCGCCCAAAGATTCCGCATTCCCCGGCCCAGTACTTGTAATCACTTATGACCCTTCTCATGGCGGAAAGGAATTGACGCCGGTTGTCTATCAGTGGAATATGATTGTCGAACGCCAGTTTCGAGCCGACTGGCTTGCGCGCGTGGCCTATGTCGGAACCCAATCGCGGCATCTGCTGGAGTCGCTTGAGCTCAACCCGGCGGTATACACGCCCGGAAGCAAGCTGTCCACGGATGCCCGCCGCGCGTTCCAGCCCTATGGATCTATCTCCCAAGCTACCCAAGACATAAACTCAGGCTACAACTCATTACAATTGACTTTGCAGAAGCGTTACTCGCATGGGCTGACTGTTCTCGCCAATTACACATGGTCTAAGTCGATCGATACCCTTCCTTATAACCAGGGGATTACCGGAGTGTCAGCGGGAAACAACTCACCGATCCCGTGGAATTTTCCAGGCCGGCATCAATATGATCGTGGCCCTTCGGAGTTCGACCATACTCAACGGTTTGTCGGGTCTTATGTGTTTGACTTACCCAAGCTTGCGACCACGAACCGGTTGATTCGAACGGTACTTGGCGGATGGCAGTGGACGGGTATCTTCACTTACCAAACCGGCGGACCACTTACAATACTGGCCGGTAAAGATCAATCCCAGACCGGGATCGGTGCGGATCGCGCGAACTATCTGGGAGGCAATCCTTACGGCGCCGGTGCATGTGGCTCAAGCGGACCTTGCGTCGATTACCTTGCGCCCGGAGCCTTTGGGCTGCCTCCCATTGGCGCCTATGGAAACGTCGGAAAGGGTTTCCTGCGAGGGCCTGATTTACTCAACTGGGACACAGGTCTATTCAAAGAGATTCCGCTCGCCGGTGAGCGGACCCGGCTGCAATTTCGCGCGGAGTTCTTCAATACTCTAAACAGGACCAACTTCAACAACCCGAACGTCACTCAAAGTGCTGGCGGATTCGGCAGCATTACCGGCGCGCAAGATCCTCGAATCGGGCAACTCGCCCTGAAATTCCAATTCTGATTTACCTGCCACCACCTGCCCACGCCACATCCCCGAACCCGCGCCCATGGTAGTAGGTATACAAAGGGGACCGAATAGGGTGTGTGAGGGTTTTCAGACTTCGAGCGGGGAATCGGTAGATCCGCTAGCCGTCCGCAGCCAGCTTGCTTCGCTTCTTGCAAGCGATCTCTTCGCGGGCTCGCCCCGCATGGGCCGGTTCCTCCGCTTCACTGTAGAAGAAACTCTGGCCGGCAACGCGGCGCAACTCAAAGAAATCGTCATCGGCGCTAAGGTCTTCGATCGGGACGGCTCTTACGACCCCCGCCTGGACCCGATCGTTCGCGTGGAAGCGCGCCGCCTGCGCCTTAAGCTCCGCGCCTACTACGAAGGGCCCGGCAAGCGCGACCAACTGATTCTCGAGTTTCCCAAGGGCCGCTACTCTCCCGTGTTTACCCTCAGGACGGATAGCCCATCCGCCGCGGACACGCCCGCCGCCGCCCCGTCCGAAATCACCGTCGCCGTCCTGCCTTTCGCCAATCTCGATCCCGGCCGGGGATCGGATTATTTCAGCGATGGATTGAGCGAGGAGCTGATACACGCTCTCACTCTCATTCGCGGACTGCGAGTGGTCGCCTGGGAATCGGCCGCCCAACTCCGCTCACAGCAGCACGATATCGGCGCCGTGCGCCAGCGCCTCGGCGCCCTGTACGCGCTTCGCGGCAGCATCCGCAGAACCGGATCGCGCCTTCGCATCACCGCGCATCTCGTTCAGACCGCCGATAACCACTACGTCTGGTCGGAAACCTTCGACCGCCAGGTCCAGGACATCTTCGCCATTCAGGAAGAGATCGCCACTTCCATCGCCGCAGCCCTCAACCTCCGCTTTCGTGATGAAATCGAGCTGGCGCCGGTCCCGGGAGCCGCGCGCAATCTGGAGGCCTACAATCTCTGCCTGCAAGGCCGCTTTCACGCGCGCGAGCGAACCCTCGAAGGCTTGAAGCGAAGCTTGGTACTGTTTTCCGAAGCCGCCGCAATGGACAATACCTCCGTCCTCGCCTACTCCGGATTGGCCGACACCAACGCCTTGATTGCGGAATACGGCTTCGCCGATGGCTGCGACAATCTGCTGAAGGGCAAAGCTGCCGCGGAGCGCGCTCTGGAACTGGACCCGCTTTCAGCCGAAGCGCACGCCTCGCTCGGTCTCATCCTGGTGCTCTACGATTGGGATTGGCGCAGAGCCGAAGCCGAGTTCGCCCGCTCCTTCGAGCTCAACCCCAGCTATGCTCCCGGCCATTTCTGGTTCGCCTCCGACTTCCTCGCTATGCAGGGCCGCCTCGCGGAAGCGCATGCCGAAATTGAGATCGCCTTGAAGTCGGACCCGCTGTCATCCGTCATTCTGCTGGGCCGCGCGTTGTTCTACACCTTCGCGCGGGATTACGGGCGCAGCATCTACGAATCCGAGCGCGTCCTCGAACGCGATCCCTCGTTCTATCGCGCCTACACCTCCATCGGACGCACGCACATCCTGTCCGGCAACTATGGCGCTGCAATCGAAATGCTCGGCAAGGGCTTATCCCTCGCCGGCGCCGTGCCCAACATCCTCGGCGCTCTCGGCCAGGCGCACGCGCTCGCGGGCAATCCGGAGGAAGCTGGCCGTTTTTACTCGCAACTGCAAACTATGGCGGAATACCGTTCCATTCCGGGCACCTGCTTTGCATTTATCCACCTCGGCATGGGTCAGAAGGAGATGGCGCTCACCTGGCTCGAACGCGCCGTCGCCCGCCACCAGCCTTCCATGGTCGCGCTCAAGATGCATCCCGTCTACGACGGCCTGCGAGCGGAGCCTCGCTTCCAGGCTCTCCTGCGCACCGTGGGTTTTCATTGACTTTCAGCCATCCCGTCTTACCGTAAGATCACACGGTAAGCTAACCCCCTCACACTCCTGCCGGGCTGCGCTCGCGATGCAAACTCGTGAACGTGAGAGCCGTATTCCGAACAACTCTACTTATCGCGGGCCTGAGTCATTTCGTTACCGCGCAGGCCCAGAGTCTTACTCCCGCGGAAGTCAACAATCTCGGCGCTTCCGCGTATTCCGCCGGTGATATTGCCCAAGCCGAGCGCCACCTCCTCGCCGCGCTCGCATCCGAACAGCTCCATCCGGACCCTCTCACGCGCGCCGCCATCTGCTTCAACTTGGCCGCGGTCAATCGCTCGCGAGCGCGCTATGCGCAAGCGGAAGCGCTCTATCGGGAAGCTCTCCAACTCCGCGAGGCCGCCCTTGGGCCCGATCACGCTTCCCTCGCCGGCCCGCGCCGTGGACTCGCGCTTTGCCTGCTTGCCCGGGGAAAGGCGCGCGAAGCCGAACAACTCGCCCGCCTCGCGGCCTCCATGCCCAATTCAGCGTATAACGCCGCTGCTGCCCTCAACGATCTCGCCAACATTTTGACCGCCGCCTCAGCGTTCGTGGAAGCGGAAGAACCGGCCCTCAAAGCCCGCCGAATTCTGGAAAACGCATCCGCCACCAACACGGTCGCCTACGCGGAAGTCCTCACCACGTTGAGCGTGATCTTCCGCAATCGGGAACAGTTCACGCTTTCCCAAAGCGTTTCAGCCCAAGCCGCCTCTCTGCTGGAGCATCTGCTCGGTCCCGCGCATCCGTCCACTGCCGCCGCCTGGAATAACCTCGCCCAGGCCTTGGCTGTCGCGGGCAAGCCACAGGAAGCGCAGCCCCTTTTGGAGCGTGCTGTCGCCACCTGGGAGCACGCCTATGGGCCGGATCATCCCGACGTCGCCTCCGGCATCGCCAATCTCGCCGGCGTGTACCAATCGCTCAAGCGCTACAAAGACGCGGAACGGCTCTTCACGCGAGCGCTTAGGATTGACGAAAAGTATTTCGGGCCTGACAGTCCCAAAATCGCGTTGGATCTGAACAATCTGGCTTCGCTCGCCGTAAGCCGCCATCGCGATCGCGACGCCGCTCCACTGTTTGGGCGCGCCCTGGCGATCAACCAGAGCGCGTTCGGCCCGGAACACTTGGATACCGGCATCATCGCCGGCAATCTCGCGTTTGTGTACTACAAGCAGAAGAGATACTCCGAAGCCGAGCCGCTTTTCGAACGGGCCGCGCGCATTCGGGAACGGAGCTTCGGTCCGGAAGACGCCCAGCTTGCGCGCCTTCTGGACGGTTACGCGCGCGTGCTCCGCCTTAACCGGAACTTCAGTGATGCCGCGCGGGTCGAAGTCCGCGCAACCGGCATTCGTGTCCGCAATGCTTTACACGCCGGAAACCAGGATCTTTGACACTCAAAAAAGGAACCGGACAGTGAAACACTCAATGAAAATTTTCCCCGCCGCTTTGGCGTTTGTATTCGGCGCGCTTCTCGCCTTCGCGCAAGCCATCACAGGGGACCTGGTAGGAACCGTTCTTGACACTTCCGGCTCTGCGGTCGGGAACGCAACGGTAACAGTGCTGAATCCCGGCAACGGCGCTAGGAGCAACGCGACCGCCAACGCGCAAGGCCAGTACCGCGTTGCCAATCTGCTGCCCGGAACGTATGCGGTTTCAGCCGCCGCCCCCGGCTTCGCCATGGCCACCCTGCAAGGTGTGAGCGTCAATTTAAACCAAACCGGAACGGCCAATCTCACTCTCCAGGTAAGTAATGTGTCCAGCACCGTGGAGGTCACCGATGCTGCCGCTTCGCTCGATACCACTACCGCGCAAATCGGCCAGACCTACGTCGCCCGCCAAGCGCAGGATCTGCCCAACGCCGCCATTGGTCAGGGCGTTCTCAACTTGTCGCTGCTCCAGGGCGGCGTTACCAGCAGTGGTGGCTTGGGCTATGGCACGGGGCCGTCCGTAGGCGGCCAGCGCCCCACCAATAACAATTTCATGATCGAAGGCGTGGACAACAACAGCAAGAACGTCACCGGCCCTCAGATTTTCGTTCCTAATGACGACGTTGCCGAATTCACGTTGCTCCAGAATCAGTTCCGCGCCGAATATGGCCACTCCTCCGGGGGGCAATTCAACACTACCGTGAAGAACGGCTCCAACCAGGTGCATGGGATGCTCTACGACTACTTGCGAAACCGCAAACTCAATGCGCTCGATCAGGCGTTCGCGAACCAGGGCATCCGCGCCACGCCGCGTTATGATCAAAACCGCCTGGGAGCCAACGTCGGCGGACCCATTCTCCGCAACAGGTGGTTCTTCTTCACCGGCTTCGAATACAATCCGCTCGGCCAGGCCAGCACGCCCGGTTCGGCCGTTTACGCCCCCACCGCAGCCGGCTACGCGGCGCTCGCCCCGCTGCCGGGCGTCAGTCAAACCAATCTGAAAGTCCTGCAAACCTACGCAACCGCGGCTGCTGTTACTCCTGGCGCTCCTTCATTCACCGTCAACGGCGTTTCCATCCCCACTGGAATCATCCCCATCCAGGCCCCGAACTTCTCCAACAGCTATTACGGGGTCGCCAGCTCGGACTTCAACATTTCAGATCGGGACCAACTCCGCGGCCGGTTTATTTATAACCGCGGCGAAACCATTGATACCGGCGCCACCCTTCCCGCGTTCTTCACCTCCGTTCCCACCCGGAACTACATCGCGGCCCTGAATGAATACCACAGCTTCAGCCCCACTCTCACCAACGAATTTCGCTTGGGCTACAGCCGCCAAAACCAGAGCTTTCCGGATGGCGGGTTCACCTTCCCCGGTCTCGACAAGTTCCCCAATCTGCAGTTCAACGATCTCAGCCTGCAGCTTGGCCCCAATTTTTCTTTCCCCCAGTTCAACGTCAACAATCTCTACCAGGCGTCGGACGCAATCACCTGGATTCGCGGCCGCCACACGCTGAAAGCCGGGTATGAATTGCGCGACTACATCGCTCCCAGTTCCTTCACGCAGCGATCGCGCGGCGACTACGAATACACGTCAACCGCAGCCTTTCTCCTCGACCAGAACCCGGATTACCTGCTGCAGCGCGGTCTCGGCGATTCCATCTTTTACGGCAATACATTAGCCCACTACCTGTTTCTCCAGGACACTTGGCGGCTCACGCGGAAGCTCACGTTCGATGTGGGCGTCCGCTATGAGCGCACCAACCCCTCTCTCGGCCAGGCGAACCAGAAGCTCAACGCTCTCGCGAGCGTGCCCGGCCTGATCGATTTCCACGCGCCCCGCACTCAGAACAACGCCATTGCGCCACGCGTCGGTCTGGCCTACACGCCCACGGGCAGCGCGAACACCGTCATCCGCGCGGGCTTCGGCATCACCTACGATCTGCTCTTCGATAACCTGGGCATCAATACGCAGCCGCCCGAATTTACCACCACCGTCGACCTTACAGGCACTCCGGGCAGCGGCTTTCTCGCTAAAGGCGGCATCCCGCCAAACTATTCCGTCACCGGCGCGGGCCTCACCCCCGCCCAGGCGCGTGCTTCCACCTCTGCCTTCGTCCCGGATCAGGTGCTGCCCTATGCCCTCAACTGGAATTTCGCCGTCGAGCACGTCTTCGCGAAAGACTACTCCATCCAAATCCGCTATCTCGGTACCCGCGGCGTTCATTTGGTCACGCAACAGCAAATCAATGTATTCTCGCCCGTTACCGAAGCCGCTCAAATTCCCACCTACCTCTCGGTTCCCTCCGCCGCCACTCTCGCCTCTCTTCCCCTCACCGTGGCCGATTTGCGCGCGCAAGGCCGAATCCTTCCGCAGTATGCCGCCGCCGGTTTCACCAGCCCCATCACCACCTACACGCCGCAAGGCTGGTCCGCCTACAACGCTCTCTCCGTGCAGCTTAACAAGCGTTTCTCAAGTAACCTGCAATTCATCGCGGCCTACACTTGGGGCCACAACATCGATAACAGCACTGCGGTTGTCGCCACAACCTACCTCACGCCCCGCCGCGCTCAGAATTTCCTCAGTCTCGGAGAAGAAAAGGCCTCCTCTGCTCTCGACCGCCGCCAGCGCTTCACCTTCTCGCCCGTTTACGATCTGCCTTTCGCAAAGGGCAGCGGCAACTGGTTCCTGAAAAATATCTTCGGAAATTGGGAGGCTGCCGGTGTCTACACCTATGAGTCGCCCGAATACTTCACCCCGCAAAGCGGCGTCGATTCCAACCTGAACGGAGACGCCGCGCCCGACCGCACGATTCTCAATCCATCCGGCCGGCCCGGCTCCGGTAGCGGAGTATATGGACTTACGCGCTCCGGTGTCCTGGTGCCAGTCACCGCGCCGCGCGCCAGCACCGACGCCGTGGTTGCCTGGGTGGCTGCGAACCCGAATGCCCGTTACATCCAAGCCGGCTATGGCGCCCGCCCCAATGCCGGCCGCAATACCCAACCCACCAGGCCCATCGATAACATCGACCTCACCCTCCTCAAGCGCTTTTCGGTAGGGGAACGCCGCCACCTGGAGTTTGCCGGACAGGCGCTCAATCTGTTGAACCACGCGCAATTCATTCCGGGCAGCGTCAACGACGTCACCGCTGTCGGCTCTTTCAACCCCGGCACGCAAAGCTTCACCCGCGCCGGCAATCCTGCTTTCAACAACCCGGAAGCCACCTTCAGCAGCAACCCGAGAGTGCTCCAGGTTTTCGCCAAACTGATTTGGTAGCAACGGCTCCCGGTATCCCGCACTCGGCAATATCCGTAGTAACGTGAAAGCTTGAAAAGTTGGACCTTGGTTCTCGCGGGGGCCGCTCTGTCCGTCCTCACGCCCCCTGCAAGCGGATACGCGCTCATCACCCATCAGCAACTCATAGACGTCGTTTGGGACACTTCCATCGAACCCCTGCTTCTCAGCCGCTTTCCCAAGGCCTCGCGCGCTGATTTGGAACGGGCTCACGCCTATGCGTATGGAGGTTGCCTGGTTCAGGATCTGGGTTATTATCCATTCGGTAAAAAGATCTTCAGCGATTTCACTCACTATGTCCGCAGCGGAGACTTTGTCCTCTACCTCCTCCGGAACGCCAGGAACCCTGACGAACTCGCGTTCGCCGTCGGCGCCTTGTCCCACTATCTGGGCGATTCCGTGGGCCACCCCGAAGCCGTCAATCCGTCCACCGCGCTCAGCTTCCCCCCGCTCGCGGACAAATACGGTCCTGTGGTTACTTACGAGGAAGCTCCGCGCCAACACGTCCGAACCGAGTTCGGCTTCGACGTCGCCCAAACGGCTCTCCACCATTTCGCTCCCCGCAAGTACCGGCAGCAGGTTGGTTTCGCCATATCGCCCGTGCTGTTGGCCCGCGCTTTCGGCCAAACGTACGGCCTACCCATTCGCAGCATTCTGGGGCGTCGGCGTCCGGCCATTTCCAGTTACCGGTCGTCGGTCCGGAAAGTTCTGCCGTTCTTCACCGAAGTGGCGGTCATCAATGCCCGAAACAAACTGTCCCCATCCGTAGCGGATGCCGCCCACGCTCGTTTCCTGGAAGACAGTTTACAAGCGGACTATCAAAGGCTTTGGAGCAATGCCTACAAACGCCCCGGATTAGGCGCGCACGTAGTAGCTTGTATCGTGAGGATTCTTCCAAAAATCGGTGTTCTTCAGTTACTTTCCGTAAAAGCCCCTACGCCTGTTACGGATGACTTGTATGTCCGCAGTGTGAATCTTACCCTGGACCGGTTCCGCTCTCTGCTCGCCCGGCTCCGGACAGCGACGTTCGAAACCCTGACTTTGGCTAACTTGGACCTGGATACCGGTTCCACGGTAAGGCCCGGCGGGTACGCGCTCACCGATAAGACTTACGAAACTCTGCTCGCGAAAGTAACTGCCGACCCGGCCCGCCCGGTACCGGAAGGCTTGCGGCAGGACATACTGACTTACTATTCCGATGTAACTGCACCGATCGCAACCAAGAAGCATCCGAAGCGATGGCGCAAAGTTCAGGAAGAGCTCATCGTTTTGGCCCACGCAAAGGCCACGAACCCGAACCCATAATTACCACGCCGGTCGAACGGCCACTTGTGGCCGCTGGTCCGGGTTCTCCACCCAATCCTACGGCTGCGGCTTGCGCCAGTATGGTGGGGATCGCTTCGTTTGAGGCGCTTCCGTGGGTTTGCTGCCATCGTTCACCTCTACCGGATTCGCAGGCTTTCCTCGATTCGCGAGAGCCGCGCGTCCACGATGGCTTCCATACTCCGCATCTCGGCTCGGAGCACGGCGAGCAGATCCGTTTTCACTTCCGCGATGCGGGAGTTTGTGTCGCTCAGGCGCGAGTTGTTGATCAGAATCCCGATCAGGACGGCCAGCGTGGGAACGCCGATGCTGAGTGCGGTGTCAATGTGCACAAATTGTTTCTGCGGCTGATAGTCAATTCCCCTTCGCTCACTCAATCGAGCGCGGTTCGCCTCTTGATCCGGTGCTCCGGATTCTGCATCCTCGCCCGCGATTCGGGATACCGCGCAAAATGTGCTTCGCCCCAGTTCGACGAGCAACGCGCCCTGAACGTGGGCCGAGTCGGACAGAGTCGCGAGCTTCGCTTTCGTTTCCTCGCCCGGACGATCAGCTCTTCTCGTACTTCCGTGTCGGACATGCTGAATCCTCTACTTGCCGCCTTCGAGCTTGGTGACCCTCTCGGCGAGGTATTCGAGATCCACTTCAAACGCGCGTAGCTTGGCGTTCTGACCCTGGCTCCGCATCTCAGCGGGCCTGGCCCACTTGTGAAACTCCGTTAGCAGCGTGGTTTCGGTGTCGCGTATTTTCTCCGCCGTGCGATCTTCGCTGGCTCGTATCTTCTCCGCCATGCGATCTTCGGTGTCGCGTATCTTCTCCGCCATGTGATCTTCGGTGTCGCGTATTTTCTCCGCCGTGCGATCTTCGCTGGCGCGTATCTCCTGTTTCAGTTGTTCGGAAAACCACTGCTTGTCTTCGTCGGTCATTGGTTGCGCCGCCTTATAAACATGTAATCTCCTATTCCCGAAGCCACCATCACCGCAAGAAACGTCCCGAAATGGATCGCAGCGCCATTGATAAAGTCACGCACCCCACTATCCCGCTACCTTCTTTTTGGCTTGGGTCTTCTTCTTCACTCCAGCCCATCGTTTTTCTGCTGCATTACGAGCGGCTTCGGAACGCTCTTCCGGCGTCATCTTCGCGTAGCGCATTCCCACTAACTGGGAACCGATGGATTTTTTCTCTTTCTCGGCCATTGCACGCAAGTTTAGCCCACGTGGGAATCATAGCATAATGCCGACGTGGGCATAACCTAAATTCTGTCTAACGTATTCTCTTGACATGCCCACGTTGGAATTAGATTATGAAGAGTGCTCGACACAGCAGATGAACGATTGTTTGCGAGGTGATCGGAATAGTGCGTGGTTCACGGACATAAACGTGCTAATCGCCTACATTGACCGCTGTGTCCCCAACACCTGAGCCGAACCTCGATAAATTGCTCCGAACGGCGATCGGGCACAAACGTCTGATCCGGCT
>JALYXI010000143.1 GCA_030947245.1 Acidobacteriota bacterium | reverse complement strand
CTGCCACGCCATCGCCGTACGTGAGCAGGAAGGGCTCATCCCCCACGTACTTCCGCACGCGCTTCAGGCGGCCGCCGGTCATGGCATCGGCGCCGGTGTCGGCTAAGGTGACGCGAAAATCCTGCTCTTCGTGCATTCCATGATACTGAATGCTGTGTTTTTCGCCCAGACATACTGTGAAATCGTTGTTCATGGCTTCATAATTCAGGAAATACTCCTTGATCATGTTGCCTTTGTAGCCCAGACATAAGACAAAATCGCGAAACCCGGCTTGCGCATAGGTCTTCATGATGTGCCAGAGGATAGGCCGGCCGCCGATCTCCACCAGAGGCTTTGGGCGGAACTCGGTCTCTTCCCGCATACGGGTACCCTGGCCGCCGCACAGAATCACGACTTTCAACGCTTGACCTCTAAGATGAAATCCCGGATGGAGTCGATCGTATAGTCGAGCATCGGTTCGGTAAGTCCGGGATAGAGCCCGATCCAGAACACGTGGCGCATCACGAAATCGGTGTTCGGCAGATCTCCGATTACGCGCTTCGGGATGTTCTGGTAAGCCGGCTGACGGACCAGGTTGCCGCCGAACAACAGGCGCGTGCCGATCTTGCGATTATCCAGGTGGCGGGTCAGCTGTTCTCTGGTGAAAGGGGCGTCGGGACGCACCGCAAGAGGGAAACCGAACCAACTCGGTTCGCTTCCCGGCGTGGAGGCTGGAAGCATGAGCACGCCTTCGAAACAGGCGAGACCGCTGTACAAGTAGTCGAAATTGCTTCGGCGCGCGGCGATGAAGCCGGGGAGCTTTTTCAATTGCGAGACCCCGACGGCGGCCTGCATATCGGTGAGCTTCAGGTTATAGCCGATATGCGAGTAGGTGTATTTATGATCGTACCCGCACGGGAGATCTCCCAGTTGCCAGTCGAACCGCTTGCCGCATGTATTATCTTTACCGGGTTCGCACCAGCAATCGCGGCCCCAATCGCGAAAGCTTTCGATCAGCGTTTTCAACAGCGGCTTGTCGGTTAAGACACAGCCGCCCTCCCCCATGGTGATGTGGTGAGCGGGGTAAAAGCTGACTGTAGCGATATCTCCGAAAGTACCCACCTTCCGGCCGTTGTAAAGTGCCCCCACGGCATCGCAGCAGTCTTCCACGAGCCAGAGGCTGTGCTTCTTGCAGAATGCGGAAACACTGTCCAGGTCATAGGGATTACCCAGGGTGTGCGCAATCATAACGGCGCGGGTCCGGCCGCTCAGGGCAGCTTCCAACTGGGTGACATCCACCTCAAAAGTGGGTAGGGAAACATCGATAAACACCGGAACCAGATTGTTCTGAAGGATGGGGTTCACTGTGGTCGGGAAGCCGGCGGCCACTGTGATCACTTCGTCCCCGGGTTTCAGGCGGCGGTCACCCAGTTTGGACGAGGTCAGCGCTGATAGCGCAACCAGATTGGCGGAGGAGCCGGAGTTCACCAGGCTTGCGCCGCGCAGTCCGAAGTAACGGGCGAATTCCCGCTCAAACTGGTTCGCGAAACGCCCTGTGGTCAGCCAGAAATCCAGGCTCGATTCGACCAGCGATTGAATGTCCGCCGCATCGAACACCCGGCCGGAAACCGGGACGGCAGACTCGCCTGGAACGAACGGTTTGGCTGGGTATTGCGCCTGATAGAATTCCTCTACAAGCGACTGAATCTGCTCACGAATTGCTTGTGGACTCCGGACCAAGAATTCTCCTCAGTTCAGGATACTCTGTCCACGCAAGTGCGGACGCCGCAAACAACTCTCAGGCCGAGAGAAAGGCGGTGTACCAGCGGATCGTTTTTGCCAGACCTTCTTCCAGCGTGTAGGAAGGGGCCCAATTGAGAACTCTGCGCGCCTTTTCCGCGCTCAGGTATTGGTTCCGGATTTCGTTGCTGGCTTCATTCCGCACATCGGGCTTCAGAGAACTTCCCATCTGTTCCAGAATTTTGGCGACCAGTTGTAGCACGGTTACCTGAATTTCGTTTGAAAAATTGAAAGCCTGGCCCCGCAACGTAGGATTATTCGCCAACTGTTCCGCAAGGAGCATATACGCAGCTGCGCCATCTTCAACAAAAAAATAATCCCGGATATACTGGCCATCGGAGCGAATCACCGGCTGCTGATTTCGGATTATGGACCGGATCGTGCCGGGGACGATGCGGTTCCAGTTCAGGTCCCCTGGACCATAGAAGTTCCCGCAGCGGGTAATCGCAAGGGGTAATCCATAGGTGTGGGCGTAGGTTTGACCAATCAGGTCCGAACACGATTTGCTGCAATCGTAGGGGTGCCGGCCCTGAAGGGCGGCGTTTTCATCGTAGGGGAGTTTGTCGTGCGAGCCGTATGCCTTGTCGGAGGATGCCAGCACTGTTTGCTTCACGCTCGGGCTACGGCGGCAAGCTTCCAGCAAGGCCCATGTACCTTGAATATTCGCTTGGAAGGTGGATACCGGATTCCGGTTCGCGATTCCCACGAGAGTCTGGGCAGCGAGATGAATGACAGTATCGACTTCGTATTCACCGAGAGCCCGCTCAAGGACCTGCTGGTCGCAAACATCGCCCCGTACTACTTTCACCCGGTTTACGGAACCGCTCCGCACTAGTTCGCTTTCTGGAATCCAATCGCGAATGAGGCATACCACATCCGCCCCGGCCCCTAACAACATTTGCACCAGAGAGCTTCCTACTAAGCCGGTCGCGCCAGTTACAAGGGTCGGCCGATCCCGCCAGAATGGAACGTCAGTGCCCACTTACCAGAGCTTAAACCATAGACTCAGATGAACATCTCCTCATCTTGAGTGGCGTGATCAACGGAAGATTTGCGCGGCCTGAGATAAACATTCATGGCCGCTCTCACTCCGGAGAAGAATCCGTCCACCTCGCGTACGGGTTTCATGAGCGCTTCGGTGGCAGCGGTGCGTGCCGTCTGGACTTGATCCACGGTTTCGTCCAAGGCGCCATCGATGCGGGCGACTTGCACCTTGGCGCGGTCGCTAAAATCTTTAATCAACTCGCCGACTCGCTCTACCTGCTGCTTAGTGATTTTCACGATATCTTCCGCGTCTGTGCTGACACGGGCGATCTTGGGCTTCAAATCTTCCATAATGCCTCGCACTGAGCCGATAATCGGCTCAGTGC
>JALYXI010000116.1 GCA_030947245.1 Acidobacteriota bacterium | reverse complement strand
TTTCCGGAGAGATCGGAGGCGGAATATAGGGCGGGAATCAGGGGGTCCGTTTCCGGATTCCAGCGTTCGTAATCGACGCCATTCAGAATGCCGGTGAGGGAGGCGCGGCGGCTGCGCAAAAGACCGTCCAGCCCGAATCCAAACTCAGGAGTCTGAATCTCTTCCGCGTAGCGCCGGCTCACGGTCGTTAGCGCATCGCTGAACACCAGCCCGGTTTTCAGGAAGCTCACTTGGCCGTAGAATTCGACGTTCTGGGGGTTGAAGCGGCTTGCCTCAATTCCAATTGCGGGCAGAACGGAAGCTGGAAACAGTCCCTGGTAGCCGAGATTGTGGATGGTTGTGACGGTTCGGATTCCGGCGAATGTGGGATCGCCCGCGAGTTGGCGCAGATAGAGCGGCGTCAACCCCGCCTGCCAATCGTGGCAGTGGAATATATCGGGCGGGAAGAGGTTGCGCGCCACTTCCAAAGCGGCGCGGGCGAGCGCGGCAAAGCGAAGCGCGTTATCGGGGAAGTCGCCTGAGCGATCACCATACAGACCCGGGCGGTCATAAAATTCCGGAATATCGAGGAAGAGGAACGTGCTGTCCTGCTCGGCTTGCCATACGGAGGCGGGGTAGCGCGTCCCGCCAAGCACGACGGGCAGGCTGTCCCACACGCGCCGCATAGGGAATGGGCGGGTTTCCGCATAGCGCGGAAGCAGTACGGCAACTTCGTGTCCCAGCGCCGTAAGCGCTTTGGGCAGCGAACTCACTACATCGGAGAGCCCACCCGTTTTGGCGTAGGGAGCGGCCTCGCTCGCAATCATGAGGATTCTACTCACACGGCCAATCCAAACCTGAGTTGCATCGGAAGCGCCCATTCTCCCATGCCGATGTTAAACTCGCGATGTTCAATCTCGATGTTAAACCTCGATGTTAAACTTTGGGTAGCCGGGCAGAACTGTTTGATTCGACCTTTTGCGCTCCTTACCTTTGCCGCAGTGCTGCTGGCGCCTCCTGCGCTTCCTGTTGAACAGAATCAACTGGACGGCAACGAGAACCTGTTCACAGTATTGGCCGCGCTGAACGCCGCGGGATACGACACCGACGTTCAGTCCCCGAACAACAGCCCGCTTCGCGGCCAAGTGCGCCAGTATCTGGCGCAACGGGATATTCCGGTGCTGCCGGAGCTTCGCGAATTCTACAAAGCGCATCCGCCCGGAATTGGATCGTATATTTCACTCGCGCTTTCTATTGGGCCGCCGCCGGATTTTGCTTATAAAACGCGTAGCGTCGATGTGCCGCCTGACGCCGCGGCTTTGGAAAAATTCTTACCTTTGCTCGCGCGTTTCTACCAGGAGGCTGCAATCGCTACGCTTTGGAAGCGGGTCCAGCCCGCGTATGATGCTGCGATTGAGGCCTATCACGAACCGGTCATTCAGATGATTGCGACCGTGAATTCGTATTTCCGGAATCCCGCGAACGGTTATCTGGGCCGCCGTTTTCTGGTTTATGTGGACCTGTTAGCGGCGCCGGGACAAGTGCAGACCCGCAGCTACGGCGATATCTATTACGTGGTCGCCACCAATGCGCGCGAGCCCCACATGACGGATATCCGGCACGCCTACCTGCATTTCCTGGTAGAGCCGCTGGTTGCGAAGTACGGTCTGGTTTTGATGAAGAACGCCGCTTTGGGCGATTACGCCGCGCCCGCCCCCGCCTTGGATGATTCCTATAAGAATGACTTCGTCCTGCTGACCGCGGAGTCTCTGATTAAAGCCGTGGAAAGCCGTTTGGATCACAAGCCCGGCATGGTGCCCCAGGATCTTTCCGAAGGCTATATTCTTACGCCCTTCTTCGCCGAGCAATTGATCACATACGAAAAGGAGCCTGCCGCGATGAGGCTTTACTTCCCGGAAATGCTGAACCGTTTAGATGCGCCACGCGAGCGAAAGCGCCTGGAAGGAATTGCGTTTGCGCCGAAGGATCCCGCTAAGCCGGTTCGCTCCGTGGATCCCGTCCCGGTAAGCGCTTCGCTCCGGACTATAGAACAGGCGGAACAGTTTTACACCGTCCAGGATTATGAGCAGGCACGGAAGCTCTTTCTGAAATCGCTGGAACAGGCCGGCGGCGCGGCCGATCATGCCCGCGGCTATTATGGCTTGGCACGCATCTCGCTCCGTCAGAACAATCCGGAACTTGCACAGCGCTTGTTTGAGAAGACTCTCGAGCTCACGCCCGACGATCCGACGCATGCCTGGTCGTTGGTGTATCTTGGCCGGCTGTCGGACCTGAACGGAGATCATAAAGCGGCCGCCCTCCGGTATGAACAGGCGCTCGCGGTGAAAGGCGCATCGGACCAGGCGCTCGCGGCTGCCAAAAAGGGACTTCTGGAATCAAAAAATCAATGAGGAACAACGCAATGAATCGAATCGCAATCTTCGGGCTGTTGACGCTCGGCTCTTTTTCTCTATGGGCGCAACCAAAACCCAAGACTCAGGCGGAAGTCACTGCACTGCAGGCCATGTTCAACGCCACGGACCCGGACGCCCGAATTAAAGCCGGTGACGACGTCCTGCTCAACTTCGCCAACACGGAGTTCAAGCCCTTCATTTTGGTGACGATCGCCGATGCCTACAATCGCAAAGGCGATAACGTTAAGATGACCGTGTACGCGGAACGGGCCATCGAAGCAGACCCGAAAAATTATCAGGCCATGCTGATGCTTGCCCAGGGCATCGCGTCCAAAGTTCGGGAGAACGATCTGGACAAAGACGCGCGGCTGGCGCAAGCCGAGAAGTATGCCAATGATTCCATCGCGGCAGTGAAAGACGCGCCCAAGATGAATCCCGCTCTTACGGACGAGCAGTGGAATGCCGCTAAGAAAGACTACGTCGCGGATGCCCATCAGGCTTTGGGGATGGTGGCCGCGGTTCGCAAGAAAAACGATGTGGCTATTGCCGAGTACAAGATGGCCGTGAACGATGCGAGCAACCCGGATCCTGCGACCCGTGTCCGTCTGGGCGCCGCATTGAACAAAGCCGGCAAGTACGATGAGGCGATCGCGGAGCTCGACAAAGTGATGGCCGCCCCGGATGTGAATCCCGCGGTGAAGCAGTTTGCACAGGCCGAGCGTGTGCGCGCAGTGACCGCGAAATCCGGCGCCGCTGCCAAGTAAGCCGGCTGAGTGCCTGCCCACCTGGATGAGTTGGAATCCCGGATCGGTTACGCTTTCCGCGACCGCGAACTTCTGGTTCGCGCGCTAACCCATTATTCGTACGTGAACGAGCAACTGCCCCCAGGCACGCCGCGGAGCGCGCTACATGACAATGAGCAGTTTGAGTTTCTAGGCGACGCGATTTTAGGGTTCGTGGTGAGCGAACGTTTGCTGGCCGGCTTTCCCGAAGCAAGCGAGGGAAAACTAAGCGAGATCAAAGCTTTGCTGGTGAGCGCGCCCCACCTGTTAGCCACGGCAAAGCGGCTGGATCTGGGCTGCTATCTGTTTCTTGGCCGTGGCGAGGAAATGAGCGGAGGCCGCGAGAAGAAAGCCATGCTTGCCGATGCCTTGGAAGCTTTGATCGCCGCCGTTTATCTGGATGCAGGTAT
>JALYXI010000087.1 GCA_030947245.1 Acidobacteriota bacterium | reverse complement strand
CCTCCGAGGGTCGGTCGAGCGCGGCGTGGATTCCTGGGCCGGTGAAATCGGGCACATCAACCTGGAACCCGACGGTCCCGAATGCCTGTGCGGCTCGAATGGCTGTTTCGAAAGAATGTGCTGCGGGCTCTGGCTGGAATCCGATTACGGCAAACCGGCGCGCGAGTTAATGCAGGACAGCGGCTTCGTCCGGAAGTATGTGGTCCACCTGGCGCGCGGCCTGAAGGCCTGTATCATGTTATTGAATCCCGCCCGCATCGTAATCGGAGGCGGCATTGCAAAAGCGGGAGATAGCTTATTTGGGCCCTTGCGAACAGAACTTCGGAAACAGGTAACCGGATGGTCCGGCGCGCGTCTGGATGTGGTACCCGCCGCTTTGGGCGATGACAGTGTGCTCTACGGAGCCTGGGCTTTAGGAAGCCGACAAACGATATGAATTTCGCGGAACAGTACAAAACTCAGTTGCAACAAACGATCGAAATGATCGATATGGGAAAAGTGCAACAGGCGATCGATGCATTTGCCGAAGCGCGATCCGCGGGAAGGCACATCTTCGTGTGCGGAAATGGTGGAAGCGCTTCGTCATCCTCGCACTTCGTTTGCGATATGGTGAAAGGCGCCAGCTTCAACCGTGCGGAACGCTTCAAGATCATGGCGCTCACCGATCAGATGCCGACCATCACGGCGTACGCCAATGATGTAAGCTACGATTCGGTCTTCGTGGAACAGCTCCGCAATTTCGCCCAACCTGGCGATCTTTTCGTCGGCATCAGCGGTTCCGGCAACTCCCCCAACGTGTTGCGCGCCATTGAGTATGCGAATTCCATCGGCTGCAAGACCATCGCGCTCACCGGCCGCGATGGCGGACAGTTGGGTCCCATGGCGCAGTTGAACATTCACGTCGGCGTGCCGCACATGGGCCGCATTGAAGACGCCCATATGATCGTCTGCCACATGATCTGCTACTACTTCATGGAAACCAAGAATTAGACGATCAGCATCTTGCCTACGCCATCGCCATACGTTTCATTCAGGCGAAAGGCGTTGTTGATGTCTTCCAGCTTGCGTTTGTGAGTGATCAGCGGAGCGAAGAGACTCAGGTGTTGTTCCAGCAGATCGCGCGCGTCATGCGCTTCTGTGCTGGAGCGGCGCACGCAGATCAGCCGCAGCTCGGTGCGCCGCATCAGGTGAACGTCAAGATTAACCCGGAGGTCCGCGTGTATCCCGGTAAGCACCAAACGCCCGAAACCTTTCAGCGCTGCAAGGCTCTGGTTCACGGTTTCGCCCTGCGCCGCGCAATCGAACGCAATCTCGGCCACTCGTTTGAGAGTTCCGGCTTCAGAGGGTTCCAGCACATCGTCCGCGCCCATCGCGCGGGCCATCTCACGCCGGTGAGCCAACGGTTCGACGGCCCACACGCGCGGTGCGCCGAATAACTTCAGCACCGCGATTGTCAAAAGGCCGATAGGTCCGGCGCCGATTACCACAGCGCTCTCCCCGGGCTGGTACTCGCCGATGGAGAGCGAGTGAAGGATCACGGCCAGAGGTTCCACTAAAGTAGCTTCCGCCAGCCCGGTTCCCGCCTTGATCGGAAGCATGTTCACCGCGGGCAGAGTCACCAACTCACGAAAGAAGCCCGGCACGCTTTCGGCGCTCATGAAGCGAAGGTTCTCGCAAAGATTGTTCCGGCCGGCCAGGCAAAAGTGGCAATGGTAGCAGAAGATGGCCGGCTCCAAGGAACCGCGGTGGCCCGGCGCCCAACCCGTTACGCCGGCGCCCACGCGCTCCACCACGCCGGAAGGTTCATGGCCCAACACCATCGGATAATGGCATTGCCTTTCGCCCACCCTGCCTTCCCCGAACGCGTGCATGTCGGACCCGCAGATTCCCACCGCCGCCACCCGAACCAGTAGTTCCCCCGGCCCCGGTTCCGGCGGAGGCTGGTCGACGATTCGAAACTCCCGCAATCCGGACAACTCGGCGACATTCATAACTTGCTTCTCAGTGTAACGAAACGCTTCACTTCCTCGGCAAGCGCCGGAACCGCGATCACGAAGTTACCGCCGTATATCGTATCTTTTCCTTCGAAGTCGAAGGTGACGGCGCCGGCTTCATTCGCAATGATTTTGAGCGGCGCTAAATCCCACGGCTTGGCTTGAGTTTCGAGCCACACGTCCGCCCGGCCTGACGAAACCAGCATCGCGTCCAGGCACCCGCCCATGCTGCGGACTGTCCAGAACGTCTCAAGAAATTCCAGAAGATTCTCGGCAAAACCGAACCGGCGCATATAAGAAAAGCCGTTCACGCAAATCAGCGCTTGCCCCCGGACGGTGATCTCGGAAACGCTCATGCGCTCGCCGTTCCAATACGCGCCGCCGCCCTTGCCGGCCGAGTAGAGTTCATCCGTTGCGGGGAAATACGCAAACCCCGCCACCACCTCGCCTGCTTCTTCGAGCCCGATCAGAACACTCCACGCGCGCGTGCCGCGAATAAAGTCCCGCGTACCGTCGATGGGATCTACGATCCACTTCCGCCCATTTGCCGTGTCTTTCGTCGCGCCTTCCTCCCCCAGAACTCCGTCATCGGGGAACGTCTCCGCGATCGCCGCCACAATCAGCTTTTCGCATTCCTGATCCGCCACCGTCACCGGCGACTCGTCTTCCTTCACCTGGTGTCCAATCCCCCCCTCGCGATAGCGCAGTGCGAGTGCTCCCGCTTTGCGAGCCAAGTCGCGCCCAAACGCAAGTTCCTTCTCGTAGTTGTTCATCAAGTTCAGGTTAAGATACTTTGAGTGCAGAATTTTCGCGAGTTCGATGCCGGACCCGATCCTTTCGGCGTTACCTGGCATGTTCGCTTCAAGTGGCTGCAGACCGCGATTTCCATTCGTCACAGCAATTCAGTAGACGCGAAGTTCATCCTGGACTCCGGAACCGCGATCCAGGAAAAGACCATCTCCCTGCCCTATCCCGAACTGCTTGAGGTTTCAAACCAAAGCGGTACGCCCATGACAGACGCTTGGTGTACCCGGCTCGCGATGCTCCATCTGGAATACCTGGTCGCCTCGGGCGAAGACATGGAGAAAGACCTTGTCACAGTGTCCGCGAAAGAGATGATGGCTTACTCCGCGCGCATCCGGAACTGGGAAGTTGAAGAAGTGCGCCGGATACGCGGCGCTGCATAAACCGTTCAAATCCTACCACAGGAGACTGATACCCAATGCGCATCACCCCGATTCTGGCCGGGCTTCTTCTGCTCGGCCTTTCACAGGCACAGGCCGATGAGCACGACGAGTGCAAGCAGGAGATCAAGCGCCTACAGGAACGGCTTGACCTGCTCGAAGCCAAGCTTGAGGTTCTGACCCAAAATCCAACCCCGGCCCAAACCCCCGCAGAGCATGTCCAAAACGTAGCCGCTTCACTGAGCCCGCTCGCGCGAGGCGAGGTAACTCCGCCCGAACTGATTCCGGAGATTGGAAAGATCGGCGCGGAAGTCGGGCTCGTTCTTAGCGGCTCTGCGAATCCTTTCCACCTGAACCAAGGACAGGACGCCGCCGGGTACATCGACCTTCCGCTATTTGAGCCGAAGGCGCTGCACGGCAAGTTGGGCTACGAGATTCGCGTTGGGTTGTCTCAAGCCAAAACCCGTTTTCAGACCACGTCCAATGTGGCGCAGGTGGCAAACCTGGCTGCCCTGAACGCCCTCCGTCCTAACACCGGCGCTCAAAACATCATAGATTCAGTACAAGGCACCGGCGCCGCTCCCTTCCCAGTTACAGCTCTGACCGAGACTCGCTCTAAGCTCCTGCAGGTGATTCCGTTCGCGCTCCGGTACACGGCAACGGCGCTTGACCGGTACCGGTTGCGGCCTTATGCAGTGCTCGGCTTCGGCACCTTCGTGACCATCCACAATCAGCAGCCGATAGGGACCGGTGTTCGGCCGGACGCCGGATTAACGCCGGCGGAGCTGGCGCTGATCAATCAGGTGTTCGGAGGAAAAGCGCCCTTCGGAGGACCGCTGGTGGCGGGCCAGATCTCCCAATCGCCGGAACTGGAAGCGCGCGGTCTGCCGGGCGGTCACGGAAACATCGATTTCGGCATCCATACTGGAGGCGGCGTGGAAGTGCGCCTAAGCCGGGGCTTCTCGCTGGGATTCGATGCACGCTACAACCGAATCTCCGGCGGCCAGAGACTCGCTACCTACGGAACCAAACTAGGCTTTCATTTCTAAGAGCCGACGAGCAGTTTATGCCCCGTCGGAGTTGGGCTGCCGCGTTCGGGCTCCTCCGTCACGGCAACTGCGGTCACGCCAGCCGTTAACGCGGAGCTATTGAACTGGATTACGGCGCGATTGCGCGCATCCGGCTGAAACACACCCGCGCTGACGATTGCGGGCGCCGATGCTCGGATGAGCCACAACTGGTAGGCGCGGCCAGCCGGTAATGCAGGTAACCGGGAGGCATAAAACACAACCTGCGAACCACTTGCAATCAGCGCGTGGCCTTGGCTGGAGCCGCCTCGATCGGTCGTCCGCAAGTGAACCAGCTTCAAATTCGGATCCGCCAAAAAGCTTGCATACTGGACGTTGCGCTCCAGCCTTTGCCGCTGTGCGGCGAGAAGGATCTTATACTCCGCCAGATCGTGTTCCAACTGCTTGCCCCGGGTTTCAAGCGAGACGATTTGCCTTTGCAACTCTGACACATCGGGCCGGGGTTGAGAAATGGCGGCGGTATACTTCCGATTCGCCTCTTCCAGCGCCCCCTCCGCAGTCGCGACCAAGGCCTTCTGTTGCGCCAATTCCGCTTCCAGGGTGGAAGCGCGCTCTCTCTCCTGAGCAAGTTCCGCTATAAGGCGCGTATCCTGTACGGATTTAGGCAGCGGCGCGGGACGTGCGGGATTTGCCGCATCTAGGCGCGCGCGCAGAGCTGCGTTATCCTGTTCCAGTTTCCGCAGAGCGACGGAATCCTGAACAGGAACATTGACCGTCTTTACCACCGTGGTCACAACAGCCGCAGGCCGGTGGCGGCGCTCCGCTTCCCATCCTCCCGCTACAGCAAGCAGCAGAACGGCGAGACCCGTTACCGGCTGCCAGCGCCATCCCGCAAAGCCCGCCGAAGCGGAGTCCCGCACTGACTGAATGACCCGTCTTCTCAGAGCCTTTCGCGGTTCCACGGCGGGAGTTGCCAGCGCTACCTGATACCAAATGCTCCGGCTCATCCGCACCTCCTCCCGGCAGCGTTCGCAACCCTCGCGCAAATGAGACTGTAACTCCGCCAGCTCCGGACCCTCAAGCGTGCCCAGTGAGAAGAAGCTATATGTCTCGGGCGACAGTCCTTCACATTGCATAGATTTTCAGCTTACGGAAGTAGTACGGAATGGGTCCGCGGATGGATGTGGCTCTCCTTACATCGTTACATACAGAGTTAGAATCGAACCAGTGGGGGAGCGGCTGACCAGGCGTTCATTGTTTCTCCACCTGGCAAGCGCCTCCTCGGTTGCTTGGGCCCAGGTGGATTCCCCGTTGCGCACACTGCGGCCCGACCATCCACGCCTGTTATTGCTTCCCAGTGACCTGGACCGAATCCGAACTGTTCTCCGGGAAAGTTCCCTCGCGCGCAAGGTTCTCGCCGATCTGGAACGGGAAGCCGACCGGCTGCAGAGCGTTCCCCCGGTGGAATACAAGCTGATCGGCCCCAGGCTGCTGACTCAAAGCCGCCGGGCACTGGACCGGGTATACACGCTCGGTTTGTTGTACCGCTTGAACGGGAAGCGGGCGAATCTGGACCGGGCTGTGCGCGAGTTGCACGCAGCAGCTTCCTTTAAAGATTGGAATCCCTCCCATTTCCTGGACGTCGCGGAGATGACACACGCTCTCGCCATCGGCTACGACTGGTTATACTCCGATCTTTCCGACGAAGACCGCAAGCTGCTTCATGACGCCATCGTTCAGAAGGGCCTTGACCCGGGGTTGACGGCGTACCGGGCCCCGGGGTCCTGGGCGGCTAACCGGTTTAACTGGAACCTGGTTTGTAACGGCGGGATGGTGATGGGCGCGCTCGCCGTCGCTGAGGACGAAGCGGAGAAGAGCGCGGCGGTAGTGAAGGCTGCCGCCGAATCCGTAATTCGCGGGCTTGCCAGCTATGGAGCGGATGGCGGGTGGATTGAAGGACCCGGCTACTGGGACTACGGAACGCGGTACGCCGTCATGATGTTGGCGGCGCTCGATTCCGCCTTGGGTACTGATTTCGGCTTGGCAAACCAGCCCGGCTTTCAGAAGGCCGGACGATTCCGGATTTATTTTACCGGCCCAACATTCAAGACCTTCAATTACGCGGATGCGGGCGAAGAAGCAGCCGACGAGCCTGCGATGTTTTGGCTCGCGAAACGGTTTGGCCAGCCCGTTTTCGCATGGCAACAGGCCAAGCTGGCGGAGCGGGCGAAGTCCGCCGATCCGCTAAATCTGGTGTGGTTCAATCGCGACGCCAAACCGCCCCAGGTTCCACAATGGCCTCTCGACGCCATCTTTACGGGGGTGCAATGCGCGTTCTTCCGAAGTTCCTGGGACGACCCCAACGCGCTGTTTCTGGCCGTGAAGGGCGGCGACAACAAAGCGCCGCATGGGCATCTGGATCTGGGCAGCTTTGTCCTGGATGCGGGCGGGGTCCGGTGGGCGCGCGACCTTGGTCCGGACGACTACAACCTGCCCGGATACTTCGGCAAGCAGCGCTGGAATTACTATCGCATGCGAACGGAGTCTCACAACACGCTCCTCATCGACAACGAGAATCAGGACCCCAAAGCGGAAGCGCGCATCGTTCGCCATGAATTTGGCGCGGATGCATCCTGGGTGCACATCGATCTCACCCGGGCTTATCCGGGCCGGGTGAAGAGCTGGCAGCGCCGGATTGGAATCGTTAACCGCCAAGCCGTCTTAGTGGAAGACACGCTGGCCACCGAACAACCCGTGAATATAGTTTGGAACATGGTGACTGACGCCGAAGTGGCGCTGGACGGACAAACGGCGGAGCTGACGAAAGAGGGTTGGTCTCTGACTGCTGAGATCCGTACGCCTCGCCACGCCGTTTTTGACCTGGAGCCTACCAAAGCGCCGCCGCCGCAAGCCCCAAACTCGGGAACGCGCAAGCTGGTGGTGCGCGTTGGCGAACGCGTCACAGATTTGGATCTAAGCGTGTTGCTGACGCCGCACCGGACGGGACAGCCCAAACAGAAAATTACGACGAAATTTCCCGCCTGAAAAAAGAAAACCCGGCGAGATACGCTTCGCCGGGCTAACAAGGGTTGATGCTGGCAGACAACAGAGATTATTCGGTAGCGGAAAAACTGCCTACAAAAGCGCTACGTTTGAAGGGGCTGCTCCAGGTGGTACCGAGACCTTTGCCCTTGAAATCGTTCGCCAGCGCATAAGCGGGCATGGCATGATTCAGGCTGGTCAGCGGCGAATACCAGACGGCTTCGTTGTGGCAAATCTGGTCGCCCTCGTTGAGAGCGCGGGTTTCGATTTTTGCCAAGTCGCCCGCTTTCAGGGTGGCGGCCATACTGTGCAGATCGTTGTTCGCGAAATCCAGCGTGACGGGCGTGTATTCCACGCGGACTACGTCAGAAAGCAGCAATCCCCCCATGTGCTTGGCGAAGGCCTGAAGAGCGAGACGTTGTTCAGCGTCGGCCTTTGTATCCACGATCAGAACGGATTTCGCAGGGTTCGATTCGGTATAGACATCGCCCAGCGTTGACTTGGCTCGCACGACGCCCACAACCGACAAGCCATCGAGCTGGACGCCATCCCAGGAGCCTTTGGCGACTTTCCAGCCGAAGACAGCAAGATCACCGGTCAAACCGACTTCAGAATTGGCGAAACAAGGGCCGGTGTACACGTCGGCGGTGCGGGCTTCCACGTAGTTGCCGTGGACGGAATTTATGTTCGGAAAACCGGCGGCAAATGCGCCGGCGGAGAGGAAAAGTGCGGAGGATAGGAGTTTCTTCATACGGTGCTCCTTATTGGATCTAACACCAGATTGGATCTACAACCAGTATAACCGGATTCAAAGTTGCCGGTAACAGGGGCGTGCGGGATTGCACTCGTATTCATCGACAAGCTTACTGTCCGGCCCCAGGCAGTTGAAGGTGTGCTGGCACCAGAAGGCGCGATCATTACCATGCTGGACGGTGGGGTCCCACTCGGCTTCAATAAAGAGCCCCTTCCACCGGAGATTTTGGCAGCGGTCGGTTCCGATTCGGCCTAAGCCGGAGCGTTCCTGGGCCACCCTACGCCTTCTTCACCGCAGCCAACAGAGCACGCTTGACGGCGACGCGCGCCAGTTGGACTTTATAAGCGTTTTGGCTTAGCGGAGTAGCGCTCATCAGAGCTTCCTTCGCGGCTTCCGCAGCGGTATTGTCGTTGAGCGATTTGCCCGCGAGATACTTGTCCGCAGCAATTGCCGAGAACGGGACCGGGGCGACATGCCCCAGCACCACGCGGGCGCTCGAGATCCGGTTCCCCGACATCTTCAGCGCGACTGATGCGGTGGCGAGCGGCCAATCGAGCGCTTCCTTCTGCCGGACCTCATAAGTTGCGTTGGCCGTGGGCGCGGTGGGGATCAGGATTTCAGCCAGAATTTCGTTGGGTTGAATGGCAGTCTCCCGGGTCTGTTCATTCAGCGGCGTGATGAAGAACTTCTCAGCGGGAACGTCGCGCAGGCCCGCCGCGGAATGCAGGCGGATGGTGGCGTTCAGCGCAATCAGCGCAGGGGCCAAACTGGACGGGCTTACGAAGTATGCCGGACCTTTGTTATTCAGGATCGCGTGGTACCGGTTCTCGCCATCGGGCACCAGCGACTTGCCATTTTGCATGGCAAGCAAACCGAACCCCTGGCGGTAATACCAGCAGCGAGGCCGCTGTAACAGGTCGCCCCCCACGGTTCCCATATTGCGGATTTGCGGACTGGTGATGCCCAGCGCCGCCTCGGTCAGAGACGGAAACGCCTTGCGCACCGCGGCGTTCTCCGCCAATTCATCCAACGTCACGGTAGCGCCGATGCGCATCCCGTTCCTGCCTGTGGCGATGCCGCCGAGCGACTTGATGCCTTTGACATTCACCACCGTCTTGGGAGTGGCGATGAGTTCCTTCATGGAACTGATCAGATCCGTGCCACCGGCGAGAACGGCGGCGTCGGGCCCAAGCAGCCCAAACGCTTCCTTCTCCGTGGTGGGGTTTGCGTACGCGAACTTTTCCATTAGGCCATTCTCCTGTCGGGATTCCCATTGAGAGCCGCCAGCACTTTGTCCGGCGACAACGGAACGCTTGGTACGCGCACGCCGATTGCGTTGGCTACGGCGTTAGCGATTGCGGCGACAACGCCTACGGCGCAGGGTTCGCCGAGTCCAATCACGCCTCTCTTGTCGTTTTCCGGCGTAATGTCCAGGTGCGAGATGATTTCGCCTACGTCACCAATGCCGGCGAGCTTGTAGAATTCCATATCCGGGTTCAGCATCCGGCCGGTCTGCCGATCCATCACGCGCTCTTCAAACAGAGCGCCGCACACGCCCATGATGACCGCGCCGTGCACCTGGCTGTCCGCCAATTTCGGGTTGACCACCAAGCCAATATCCTGCACCGCGACGAAGCGCTTCATTTTGACAAGGCCCGTTTCCGTATCGACCGAAACATGAGCGATCTGAATCCCGCCGACGCCGGAAGAGTTCAGGCCTTCCGGCTTGCGCTGGTCGTTGATGCCGATCTCGGAGATCTTGTTTACGCCGAGTTTGGAACAGGCTGCCTGCCACGTGAGACTCTTCGCCGCGTTGCCCTTTACCTGAACACGGCCATCGACAGCTTCCAACTGCGCGGGTTCGACGCCGAGCGCCGGGGCCGCGGTTTCGAACAGTTTCGCGAGCGCATTCACGGTGGATTTGCGCGTGGAGGAAGACACGCCGCCCACGGTTGTGGAGCCGCCCGAAGCGCCCGATACGGGAAGCGAGTTATCCCCGATCCGCAGCGTGATGGCGCTCATCGGAAGACCCAAAGTTTCGGCCGCAACCTGAGTAATCACAGTGCGCGTGCCGGTACCGAGATCCTGGCTTCCGAGTTCCACCAGCACGGTGCCATCCGGATTGATGGTGGTTAAACAGCGGCTGGCGTGCCCGCCGCCTCCCCATGTGGCGATAGCGATCCCCAAGCCCTCTTTCACGGGCCCCGGACCGTTCTGGCCGCGCGGTTTCCAGTTCTTCTTCCACTCGCTCAACTCGGCGGCTTTATCGAGCTGGCGCATGTAGGTATCCGCCCGCGCAGTGAGCGCAAGATTTTTCTTAAAGAGCTCAATGGGGTCCATCTTGAGCTTGGCGGCAAGATCTTCGAGCGCGCTGCAGGTAAGAAACGAAGCCTGCGGATGGTTCGGCGCACGCCATGCGCGAACGCCACCGGTGTTGGTGGATACCGCGCTATGGTTCATGCGCTTATTTGGGATCTCGGTGAAAACGTAAGGGATGGGCGGAGACCCGCCGCCGCCGATGCCGCCCGTTGCCCAGGATTCCGATTGCCACGCCACCAGGGTTCCATCGGGCTTGGCGGCGACCTTGATCTTCGCGAAGGCGGACGGGCGGTTGCCTGCAATCTGCAATTCAGTGGCGCGTTCCAGCATCCACTTGACCGGCTTGCCGCCGGAAGCTTGCGACAATTTGGCGCCTTCGGCTCCCCACCGATCGGGTGAAAACTTGCTGCCGAAGCCGCCGCCGATGTTGTCCATGTGGACGTGAATCTTGTCGGCCGGAAACTTCACGGTGGTGCCGAGATCGTTGCCGTAGCCGGACACGTTTTGGGTGGAAGGCCAAACGTTCATCTGGGCATCAGTCCATTCGATCACCTGACCATGCGGCTCCAGGCAGCAATGCGTCAAGACGGGAATGGCATACATCCCTTCTGAAACCGTAAGGCTGCCGTCTTTGAAAACCTGGTCCGGATCGCCGGTGACCTGCTCCCCGGCGGCCTTGGCGCGCGCACCGGCTTTCGCCAAATCGTCTTCTTTCACCAGGTGCGGCATCACCTGATACTCCACTTTGATCTTCCGGACCGCATCGCGCGCAATCTCTTCGGTGGATGCGGAGACCACGGCGATCTCCGTGCCTTCCCATTGCACCTGGGTTCCGGCGGGGGAGATCACACTCACGGCAGCAACACCGGGCACGGCTTTGGCATCGGCGGTATCGATCTTGGTAATGCGGGCGTTCGCGTAGGGGGACGTCAGCATGGCCGCGAACAGCATGTCTTTGCGGTTGAAATCCGAAGCGTACTTGGCACGGCCCGATGCCTTCAAATGACCATCCAAACGGCTAATCGGCTTACCGATCTGACGCCGCTGATCCATAGGCGGCCAAGCGTAATCGGGTTTGACGGAATCAGGCATTCTTTCCTCCCTTCATGTTCTTTGAGGCTTCGAGCACCGCTTTGCGGACACCCACATACGTGCCGCAGCGGCACAGGTTGCCGCCCAAACCGCGTTCCACTTGTTCGTAGGTGGGATTGGGATGCCGTTCGAGGAATCCTTTAGCCGCCATTACGAAACCCGGAGTGCAGTAGCCGCACTGCTGGCCGTCTTGGTTGACGAAAGCGGCGGACACGGGATGCAGTTTGCCTTCGGGCGCAATGCCTTCGATGGTCTGGATGTCTTTGCCTTGCGCATCGATGGCGAGCGTGGTGCAGCCGTACACCGTTTTTCCGTTGATGCTAACGGTGCAGGCGCCGCATGTGCCGCGATCGCAGACACGCTTGGCTCCGGTCATGTCCAGCCGGTTGCGCAGTGCGTCCAGAAGGGTGACGCGCGGTTCGACGGATAGATTCACTGCTTTTCCGTTGATGCGGAGGGTGATGGGAACTTCGTCCGGGCCGACGGCGGTCCCGGGGGCTGCTTGCGCTTCGGTTCGATCGAGAAGCCCGAGCGCGGTGGTACCGGCGGAAACGCCGCCAATGAAACCACGCCGGCTGACGCTTGGCTTTTTGGGTTGGTCGCTCACGAGTATCCTGCCTTTTCTGGAGATACACGAAACTATAACAGACCAGAGGAGAGAAAGCAGGGGGTGGTGTCCTAAAAGTGCGTTGATGGGTTTGCCCACCTAAGACTGGCGGAAATATTGATAAGCGCGATATGATGGCGGCGTGCCGGACGCCCCTAAACGGACGCTAGGAGAACAGCGGGCCGCACGAAAGCGCAAGGCGAGCATTTTCTTCGGTTTGTTCGTGTTGGTCTGTGCATTCCCGCCGTTCATCAATAGCTTTGATAATCCGCGCGTCGCAACGCTACACGGGTCTGATGTTGTAAGGCTCCTCGTCGCTGGATCGTGCTTTGGGTTTGGCTTGGCTTTACTCATCAGCGCGCTCATCATCTTCCGGGGTGAGTGAAGCCAAATCACGATCCGCTCCTAATTCTTTTTCCTCAACGCAAGATTAGGACACTACCAAGCAGGGGCGGAAGGGGAAAGATCAGCGGCTGAGGGGGTCCGTGTAGCCGCAATCTCTGGCGATTTGGGCGAAGAGCGGGGAATTCGAGGGGAAGCCGGAATCCTTCGAGGCGTCGGGGGATGAAAATTCAGCTTGGCGGAGCGGCTGATTTGCGCGCTGCGAAACGAACTGTTTCTCCGCGGCAAGTTGTTCTTTCCGCATGGCGTTGATGGTAGCGAGGCACTTGTGGAAGGCACCCTGGTTCGAGATCTGGTAGCGATGGAGGACGGCTAAGGAGTCAGGAATTTCACCCCGTTTGCGATTGGTGGGGCTGAGCACTTCGCTTTGAAGCCGGATGGCGCGGTTGGCCAGCCAGTGGTGTTGGGCCATTTCGGTGACCAGGATGGTTTCAACCGGGTTGGCGGGCTGGAACTGGGCGAGCAACGACTGTTCGAGCGACGCATACGCGGCGGGATCTTCGCCGGGCATGACCAGGGCGCCAGAGGCGAGCCCGTGGCGGAGCGCGTTTTTGGATGAGGCCGCTTTGCCCTCTTTGGTGCGCGGGCCAGTGGATCTGTTCGGTTTTGCCGGTACGGGTTGAGGGGTCATTTGCTCTCGGTCTCCGGCTTCAGGGTACAGGACGGGATTTGCGTGGCGGGAGCGGTGTGTTGATTCTAAGGAGAAAGAAG